>NZ_DALYOQ010000086.1:0-5400 GCF_031974595.1 Pantoea sp. CTOTU46764
CCGCTTTGCCGTCTCAGTGGTGGCGCATTATAGGGAGTTATTCGGAGCTGACAAGAGCTAATTTGAAGTTTTCGCGCAACCGCTCACTTTCCAGGCTATACGTTGCAAAAAGCAGCTAATTCTTGCGATAAGGCCAAAAAAAACGGGCCCGCAGGCCCGTTTTAATCAGAAGTGATTACTGGTGAGCAACAATCACATCGTCTTTTACATCCATTTCGATGGTTTTTCCCGGAACCAAAGCACCAGAAAGAATCTGCTGCGCCAGCGGATTTTCAATCTGCTGCTGGATAGCACGTTTTAATGGACGCGCACCATAAACCGGGTCATAGCCATTCTCGCCAAGCAGTTTGAGCGCCTCATTGGAGATATGCAGCTGATAGCCGCGCTCCTCAAGACGTTTATACAAACGTTGCAGCTGAATCTGCGCAATGGAAGCAATGTGTTTTTCGCCCAACGGATGGAATACCACCATGTCATCGATACGGTTGATAAACTCTGGGCGGAAATGCTGACCCACAACCGTCATCACCACCTCTTTCATCTCCGCATAATCCAGAGAGCCGAAACGTTCCTGAATAAGATCGGAGCCAAGGTTCGAGGTCATGATCACCACGGTATTGCGGAAATCGACTGTACGCCCCTGTCCATCGGTTAAGCGACCATCATCCAGCACCTGCAACAGGATATTGAAGACATCAGGATGCGCCTTCTCGACCTCATCCAGCAAAATTACCGAATAAGGACGACGACGCACCGCTTCAGTCAGATAACCGCCCTCTTCATAGCCGACATATCCCGGAGGCGCACCCACCAGCCGCGATACCGAGTGTTTTTCCATAAACTCGGACATATCAATACGCACCATCGCGTCATCGCTGTCGAACAGGAAGTTGGCCAGCGCTTTACATAATTCGGTTTTACCGACACCCGTTGGTCCAAGGAACAGGAAGGAACCAATTGGACGATTCGGATCCGACAAGCCGGCGCGGCTACGACGAATCGCATTCGAAACCGCTTCTACCGCTTCGTTCTGACCGATAACCCGTGAGTGCAGCTCTTGCTCCATACGCAGCAACTTATCGCGCTCCCCTTCCATCATGCGTGCGACAGGTATTCCGGTCCAACGCGCCAGTACATCGGCAATCTCCACATCCGTTACGCGATTGCGTAACAGCTTCATGGTTTTGCCTTCAGACTGCGTAGCGATGGCTAACTGTTTCTCCAGCTCCGGTATTTTACCGTACTGCAGTTCAGACATCTGACCAAGGTCACCCACGCGACGCGCTTGCTCCATCGTCAAGCGCGCTTGCTCCAGCTCGGCTTTAATGTTCTGCGTGCCAGTTAAAGAGGCTTTTTCCGCTTTCCATTCCTCTTCCAGTTCAGCGTATTCACGCTCTTTCTGGTTAAGTTCGCTTTCCAGCATTTCCAGACGCTTCACGCTGGCATCATCAGACTCTTTCTTCAGCGCCTGCTGCTCCAGTTTTAACTGGATGATGCGGCGCTCAAGGCGATCGAGTGATTCTGGTTTCGAATCCATCTGTAAACGAATACTTGAAGCCGCTTCGTCAATCAGATCGATGGCCTTATCCGGCAGCTGGCGATCAGAGATATAACGGTGCGACAGCGTCGCCGCAGCCACAATCGCCGGATCGGTGATCTGCACATGGTGGTGCAGCTCATAGCGTTCTTTCAGTCCACGCAGAATCGCGATCGTATCTTCCACACTCGGCTCAGCGACAAAGACTTTCTGGAAACGACGTTCCAGCGCCGCATCTTTCTCAATGAACTGGCGATACTCATTCAGCGTGGTTGCGCCGACACAGTGCAACTCACCGCGAGCCAATGCGGGTTTCAGCATGTTGCCCGCATCCATTGCGCCATCGGCTTTACCGGCGCCAACCATGGTATGCAGTTCGTCGATAAACAGAATGACGTTACCTTCCTGCTTCGCCAGGTCGCTAAGCACACCTTTGAGGCGCTCTTCAAATTCACCACGATATTTGGCGCCCGCCACCAGCGACCCCATATCCAGAGCCAGCACGCGACGACCTTTCAGCCCTTCCGGCACTTCGCCATTGATGATGCGCTGCGCTAAACCTTCGGCGATAGCCGTTTTACCGACGCCGGGTTCACCAATCAGCACCGGGTTATTTTTGGTACGACGTTGCAACACTTGAATGGTGCGGCGGATCTCTTCATCACGACCAATTACCGGATCCAGCTTGCCGAGTTCGGCACGCTCTGTAAGGTCGATGGTGTATTTTTTTAATGCCTGACGCTGATCTTCAGCCCCTTGATCGTTCACGCTATCTCCTCCCCGTAATTGCTCGATGGCCTTAGAGAGTTTTTCCGACGTCGCGCCAGCTGATTTCAATAGGTCAGCCAGCGAGCCACGTGAATCGAGGGCCGCCAATACAAATAATTCAGATGATATAAAGTTGTCGCCGCGCTTTTGCGCCAGCTTGTCGCACAGGTTAAGTACCCGAATCAAATCGGCAGATGGCTGTACATCGCCGTCGGTCCCTTCAACCTGCGGTAGTCGATTAATTGCTTGTTCAATGCTGGTACGCAGGCCAGCCACGTCGGCACCCGCTGCGCTGAGCAACGGACGCACCGATCCGCCTTCCTGATTGAGCAAAGCGCTCATCAAATGAAGGGGTTCAATGAATTGATTGTCATGTCCCAGAGCAAGGGACTGTGCATCGGCAAGTGCCAGTTGAAATTTATTAGTAAGACGATCCAGACGCATAATTCCTCCCATTACAGGTCAAAATGCTACTGGAGATTAAATGAGGTCATCCCTCAAATTTTTCAAGGTTAATGACCTGTGTTGTGAGCAAAAAATACGCTAACTGGACCGTCTTGTGGCGTAAGGTTATCTCAGCCAAATCAAAGTTGCCATACGCCCGGTGATTCCGTCGCGTCGGTAGGAGAAAAAATCATCGCGCTCATGGAAGGTACAACGCGTTGAACCACTGATGGAATGTACGCCGGCAGCTTGTAACCGCTGACGAGCCAGCAGCCAAATATCGGCGAAGTATTTGTCACCAGCCGGGCGGAAAGCTTCTTCCGCTTTTGAATCATGCGCCATAAATGCCGTTCTGACTTCCGGACCAACTTCAAATGCCTGCGGCCCAATTGCCGGACCAAGCCATGCATGAATGTCATGTGGCGCGGAGTTGAACTGTGACAATGTATGTTCCAGCACGCCATTACAGAGACCACGCCAACCCGCATGCGCTGCTGCGACTTCACTGCCATCCTTACTACAAAGCAACACCGGCAAACAATCCGCCGTCATCACTGCGCAAACAACCCCACTTTCACGGGTGATGGCGGCATCAGCGCGCGGTAGCGGATCGCTGGCGGGTAAACGCGCAACCACTTGACCATGGATCTGATCAAGCCATTGTGGCATTGCTGGTAGCGTCAGTTGTTCAACCAAGCGTTGACGATTCTGAGCAACATGCGCCTCAGCGTCGCCAACGTGCCCACCAAGATTCAACGAATCCCAGGGGGCAGCGCTGACGCCGCCGTATCGCGTGGTGGAACATGCCCGAACATGCTGCGGCGCAGGCCAATCCGGGATGATCCAATCACTCATAGCCAATCCATCTGATCGCGGAATTCAAGGGTATCGGCTTTCAGCGCATCAATTAAATCGACCATATCCTGCGGTAACGGTGCGTGCCATTCCATCTCAATACCAGTAATGGGGTGATAGAGACGTAACATCGTGGCATGCAGCGCCTGGCGATCAAAACCACGTAGCGTAGTGATGAAAGCTTCAGATGCACCTTTTGGCGGACGCGGACGACCACCGTACAGCGGATCGCCCACCAGCGGATGGTTGATATGCGCCATATGCACACGAATCTGATGCGTACGACCGGTTTCAAGGCGTAAACGCAAACGCGTATGGGCACGGAAGTGCTCCATGATGCGATAGTGCGTGGTAGCCGGTTTACCCATCGGATGCACCGCCATGTGTGTGCGTTTGGTAGAGTGGCGCGCCATGGGTTGATCCACAGTACCGCCTGCGGTCATGGTGCCGATCGCTACCGCTTCATATTCACGCGTGATTTCGCGCAGCTGCAGCGTTTCAACCAGGTGAGTTTGCGCAGGAACGGTTTTCGCTACCACCATCAAACCGGTGGTATCTTTATCCAGACGATGAACAATCCCTGCGCGAGGCACATCAGCGATAGGTGGATAGTGATAAAGCAGTGCGTTAAGCACCGTGCCATCAGGATTACCGGCGCCGGGATGTACCACCAAACCGCGAGGTTTGTTGATGACCAGAATGTCGTCATCTTCATAGACGATGTTCAGTGGGATGTTTTGCGCTTCCCAGCGTTGTGCTTCTTCGATCTCAGCATCAATCGAGACATGCTCACCGCCAAAAACTTTTTCTTTTGGTTTATCGATGATAGTGCCGTTGACGCTGACTCGGCGCTCAAGAATCCATTCTTTTATGCGAGAACGTGAATAATCAGGGAACAATTCTGCCAAAGTCTGATCTAAGCGTTGTCCAAGTTGTGCTTCGGACACCGTTGCGGTGAGTTGAACTTGTTGTGCCATATACAGCTTCTTCGTTAACGTTGGGTTTTCACGGCGATGCCGTTTAATATAATGTGCTATCGTACCTGGTCATAACTGGGAGCTATACGGACAGCTTCTGCTACAACACTTTGAGGATAATCATTTCGTCATGACGCGTATGAAACATCTGGTGGCTGCTGCCACACTGAGCCTGAGCCTGGCGCTTGTGGGTTGTTCTGGCTCATCAGATCCAGTCCCGGACAGCCCGCCGTCTGAAATTTATGCCACGGCCCAGCAAAAGCTGCAGGACGGTAACTTTAAAGCGGCGATTAAGCAACTGGAAGCACTGGATAACCGCTATCCATTTGGTCCTTACTCGCAGCAAGTACAACTGGATTTGATCTACGCGTATTACAAAAATGCCGATCTGCCACTGGCGCAAGCCGCTATATCTCGCTTTATGCGTCTAAATCCAACCCATCCGAATATCGACTATGTCATCTATATGAAAGGTCTGACGGATATGGCGCTGGATGATTCTGCACTGCAGGGCTTCTTCGGTATCGATCGTTCCGATCGTGATCCGACGCACGCTCGTGATGCTTTCCGTGACTTCTCGCAATTACTGCGTGGTTATCCAAACAGCCAATATGCTGCGGATGCGCAGAAACGTTTGGCATTCCTGAAAGAGCGCCTGGCGAAGTATGAACTCTCGGTGGCGCAATTCTATACCAAGCGCGGTGCCTATGTCGCTGTTGTTAACCGCGTGGAAACCATGATGAAGGATTATCCGGATACTGAGGCGACGCATGAAGCGCTGCCGTTGATGGAAAATGCTTACCGCCAGCTGCAGTTGAC
>NZ_DALYOQ010000086.1:5410-20004 GCF_031974595.1 Pantoea sp. CTOTU46764
AAATCATTGCGGCAAATAATCAGCCTTGATTATGACACCCACAAAAAAGCAGCCCATGTAGCTGCTTTTTTTATGTCATTTAGTAGATAACTCAACAATTTTAGAGATTTATCGCTGCGGTTATCCAGTCAATCATGCGCCCTTCCGCAGTCGTCTTCAAGCATTTCCGGCTACTTTCCCGGCCTTTCTCACAATTAAGCGGCATTGACAAAAAGTGACATTTCAATGTGATCTTGATCACACATTTTCTTGATATCCGCGGTATGCTGGTCCTACCCAGACGGAAATGACAGAGAGGTTTAACTATGATTCTGAACATTACCAGCAAACAAATGGAAATCACCGAGGCCATCCGTAACCACGTTGAAGAGCGTCTCGCCAAGCTGGAAAAATGGCAAACACATCTGATAAACCCTCACATTGTGTTATCGAAAGAGCCGAAGGAGTTTGTGGCTGACGCCACCATTAATACCCCTAACGGAACGCTGGTTGCCAGTGCGAAACATGATGATATGTATACGGCCATCAATGACTTGATTGCCAAGCTGGAGCGACAACTTAATAAAGCGCAACATAAACCCGAAGCACGTCGCGCCAATAGTAGTGTGAAAGATTTTCTTCCTACGGAATAAATAAACATCTTTAGTAACGCGCCTTCGGGCGCGTTTTTTATTGACAGCTTTAAATCACTGCGGTTACTCTCAAGCCACTTCATTTATGGAAACAACCATGAAACATCTCCCGTTCTTCTTCGCATTCTTTTTTACCTTCCCCTGATCGGGAGGCGATTCGTCATGTGAAAATGAATGCGAAGACGAACAACAAAGCCTCCCAAATGGGAGGCTTTTTTTATTGGACATTTTACAGGTGAGCCCTATGAATCCCGAAAATCCGCTGCTGGCATTACGCGATAAAATCAGCGCCGTTGATGAAAAACTCTTAGCGCTTTTGTCGGAGCGTCGCACACTGGCTGTTGAAGTTGCCCAAGCTAAGCTGGCAACGCATCGCCCTATCCGCGACGTAGAACGTGAACGCGCACTGCTGGAAAACCTGATTTCTCTGGGTAAAAAGCATCAGCTTGATGCGCATTACATTACCCGCCTGTTCCAACTGGTTATTGAAGATTCTGTTCTTACCCAGCAAGCGTTGCTGCAAAAGAATCTTAACCATCCACACGCTCACGCGCCGCGCATTGCATTCCTCGGGCCGAAAGGTTCTTACTCACATCTTGCCGCGCGTAAATATGCCACCCGACATTTCGATTCAATGGTGGAGATTGGCTGCCTGAAATTCCATGACATTATTCATCAGGTCGAGAGTGGTCAGGCGGATTACGCGGTAATGCCGATTGAAAATACCAGCTCTGGCTCGATTAACGACGTTTACGACCTGCTTCAGCAAACTACGCTATCGATTGTGGGTGAACTGACCATTCCAATTGAGCACTGTGTGCTGGTCAACGGCAGCACCGATCTACAGCAGATCGAAACGGTGTACAGCCATCCACAGCCATTCCAGCAGTGCAGCCAATTCATCAATCGCTTCCCGCAATGGAAAATCGAATACACCGAAAGCACCGCTGCAGCGATGGAGAAAGTGGCCGCGATGAATTCCCCGAAGGTTGCCGCATTGGGTAGTGAAGCGGGCGGTGAGCTGTATGGATTGCAGGTACTGGAGCGTAATCTGGCCAATCAGCAGCAGAACCATACGCGCTTCATCGTGCTGGCACGTAAAGCAATTGAGGTTTCCGGTCAGGTTCCGGCAAAAACTACGTTGATCATGGCGACTGGCCAACAAGCGGGCGCATTGGTTGAAGCGCTGATGGTATTGCGTAACCACGGCCTGATCATGAGCAAACTGGAAAACCGTCCAATTAACGGCAATCCATGGGAAGAGATGTTTTATATTGATGTGCAAGGCAATCTGCAATCAGAGAATATGCAGTTGGCGTTAACGGAGTTAAGCGGCTTAACCCGTTCATTAAAAGTTCTCGGCTGCTATCCAGGCGAGAATGTGGTGCCGGTTGAACCGCGCCTCTAAGCAAAAAGGCATCCTCGCGGATGCCTTTTGTTTTTACTGCCGGCTGTCGTTCGCCGATCGCAGCATGCTTCTGCTTTCGACAAGGAAGCGTTTCGCGTAATCACCAAACCAGTGTTCAACCCGCTCGAAGCTATCGATGAAGGCTTGCTTATCGCCCTGCTCGAGCAGTTTGATCGCATCGCCAAATCGTTGGTAATAACGTTTGATCAGCGCCAGATTACTCTCCGAGGACATAATGATGTCTGCGTAAAGCTGTGGATCCTGCGCAAACAGACGTCCAACCATCGCCAGCTCCAGGCGGTAGATCGGCGAAGATAACGCCAACAGCTGATCCAGATTAACGTTCTCTTCCGCCAGATGCAGGCCATAAGCGAAAGTCGCAAAGTGACGCAGTGCCTGAATAAACGCCATATTCTGGTCGTGCTCAACGGCACTGATACGATGCAGGCGCGCGCCCCAAACCTGAATCTGCTCAAGGAACCACTGATAAGCTTCCGGCTGACGGCCATCGCACCACACCACAACCTGCTTCGCCAGGCTGCCGCTGTCCGGGCCAAACATCGGATGCAAGCCCAGAACCGGTCCGGTGTGCGCGGCTAGCATCGCTTGCAGCGGGCGATTCTTCACCGAGGCCAGATCGACAAGAATGCAGTCTTCTGGCAATTTCGGCAGCTCACCGATAATTTGCTCTGTCAGATGGATTGGCACACTGATGATCACCATGCCCGCATCTTTCAGCAGCTCGTCCGAACGATCCCAATCGCCTTTATCCAGAATGCGGACCTGATAGCCAGAAAGTGTCAGCATCTTTTCAAACAGACGCCCCATCTGGCCGCGGCCACCCACTATTACCACCGGACGCAGCGTAGGACACAGTGTTTTGAAGCCTTTGTCATTTTCATGCGCATAAGATTCACGCATCAAGCGACGCAATACATCTTCAATCAAATCCGGCGAGACACCGAGCGCTTCAGCTTCCTGACGGCGTGAAGCCAACATGCTGGCCTCACGCTCAGGAACATAGATCGGCAAACCGTAGCGGCTTTTAACTTCCCCTACTTCGGCTACCAGCTCCAGTCGTTTTGCCAGTAACCCAAGCAGTGCTTTATCTACTTCATCGATTTGATCGCGTAGCGCGGTCAGTTCAGCCACCATGACTCATTACACCTCGTGTGACAGACGCGCCGACAGCACTCCCTGCAGATCCTGATGGATTTCACGCAGCAACGTTTCAGTGGTTTCCCAGTCGATGCAAGCATCAGTGACGGATACACCGTATTTCATTTCGCTACGTGGCTGTTCAGAAGACTGATTGCCTTCATGAATGTTGCTTTCCAACATCAGGCCAATGATGGAACGGTTTCCATCTTTAATCTGCGCGATAGCCGATTCGGCTACGCCAGGCTGGCGGCGATAGTCTTTGTTAGAATTACCATGGCTGCAATCTATCATTAAGGCCGGACGCAGTCCCGCTTTCAGCATCTCTTTTTCACACTGAGCGACATCTTCTGGACCGTAGTTTGGTGCTTTACCGCCGCGCAGAATCACATGTCCATCTGGGTTACCCTGGGTTTGCAGCAAGCAAACCTGACCAGCCTGATTGATACCTACAAAACGGTGCGGCATCGCAGCGGCGCGCATGGCGTTAATCGCGGTACCAAGGCTGCCATCCGTACCATTTTTAAAACCAACCGGCATGGAAAGGCCTGAAGCCATTTCACGGTGGGTTTGTGATTCAGTGGTACGCGCACCGATCGCTGACCAGCTAAACAGATCGCCAAGGTATTGTGGGCTATTGGGGTCCAGCGCTTCGGTCGCCAGCGGTAATCCCATCTCGACGAGATTAACCAACAGCTGACGTGCGATATGCAGGCCGGCTTCCATATCAAACGAGTTGTTCATGTAAGGATCGTTGATTAACCCTTTCCAGCCGACGGTGGTTCGAGGTTTTTCAAAATAAACGCGCATAACGATGTACAGCTGATCCTTCAACTGTGCAGAGAGAGATTGCAACTGACGGGCATAGGCAAGTGCGGCTTCGGTATCGTGAATCGAACAAGGACCACAAACCACCAACAGGCGCGGATCGCGGCCCGCAATAATGTCGGCAATGGTCTGGCGAGAAGACGCAATTTGCGCTTCCTGCGCCGCAGTGAGCGGGAATTTGGCTTTCAGCTCTTGCGGGGTAATCAAAATTTGTTCGTCGGCGATATGCACATTGTTCAGCGCGTCTTTTTGCATGATTGCGATCCTTTTTACTCGTTTATGCGGTTTGGGATCCTCACTGAGGATGGCGCTTACTTTATCACATCATGTACATCATGCAATCCACAAATGTACACTTTTATTACCATCAAAATAAAAAACCACTTAAAAACACATAAAAACCTTAAATTACAATAATTTAATTTAGGGCGCCAAAACACCAGCCTGTAAACATATAATTACATCATGATGAATCCCGTTAGTGATTTTTGCCATCAGCCAAGCTAACATTCTGTTATTCATTATTTTTCAGGGATCGTGCGATGTCCATTTCGCTTATCACACTGCGTCCTTTCACGTTGCAGGATATCAATGCTTTTACTCAGGCCGTCAACGAATCGCTGAGTACGTTAAAACCCTGGATGGCCTGGGCCCACGACGATTATCATCCTGATGAAGCGGCCAGCTGGATCGATTTCACGCGCATTCAACGCAGTAAAGGCGAAGCGGAAGAGTTCGCGATTGTGGATGGCAACGATCGGTTGCTAGGAAGCGCCGGTATTCGTTTCGCAAAGAATCCGGACGAAAGGAGTGCATTAGGATATTGGGTGCGCAGTGATGCTCAGCGGCAAGGCGTTGCGACGCGTGCGGTGGCGCAGTTGGTCGAATTTGGCTTCCAGCATCCACATATCAATCAGCTAGAGATTCTTGCAGCAGAAGAGAATCACGCCAGTCGCGCGGTTGCCTTACGCTGCGGCTTCACTTTAGTTAATTATTGCTTTGGGCTAATCATTCTGGAGAGCGGAGCGGTGAACGCCGCGATTTATCATTTACAGCGCCCATAAAAAAAGGGGCCGGCCAAATGGCCAACCCCTTGTTTGCTATTAACTTTGAGAAGTCGCTTACGCGCCAAGACGCTCTTTGATACGAGCAGACTTACCGGTACGCTCACGCAGGTAATACAGTTTGGCTTTACGCACAGCACCACGACGTTTAACAGCAATGCTGTCAATTACTGGAGAGTGAGTCTGGAAGACACGCTCAACACCTTCGCCGTTAGAAATCTTACGAACAGTGAATGCAGAATGCAGACCGCGGTTACGAATAGCGATAACCACGCCCTCGAATGCCTGCAGACGCTTCTTAGAACCTTCTACGACCCATACTTTCACTTCCACGGAATCACCCGGACGGAATGAAGGTACGTCCTGCTTCATCTGCTCTTGTTCAAGTTGCTTGATAATGTTGCTCATAATTAAATCTCTTATCCTGGGTAAACTGATAGTGAGGGAAGATTACTCTCCCGCCTCATCGTTTTGTTGCTGCTGATGTTCACGCTGGAACTCATTTAGCAACCGTGCTTGCTCTTCAGTCAGAGCCAGGTTTTCCAGAAGTTCAGGTCTTCTTAGCCAGGTACGGCCTAACGACTGTTTCAGGCGCCAGCGGCGAATATCGGCATGGTTGCCCGACAGTAAAACTGGCGGAACTTCCATCCCTTCTAACACTTCAGGTCGGGTGTAGTGCGGGCAATCCAGCAAACCATCCGAGAACGAATCCTCATCGGCTGACGCCTGTTTCCCCAGTACGCCGGGAATAAACCGGGCGACCGAGTCAATTAACGTCATGGCTGGTAGCTCACCGCCACTGAGAACGTAATCACCGATTGACCATTCTTCATCAATCTCTGTGTGAATCACGCGCTCATCTATCCCTTCGTAGCGACCACATACCAGAATCAACTTCTGATTGGTCGCCAGTTCGCAAACGCCCTGTTGGTCCAGTTTGCGTCCCTGAGGTGAAAGATAAATCACCTTAGCGCCTTCTCCCGCCGCCGCTTTCGCTGCGGAGATAGCGTCCCGTAAGGGTTGCACCATCATCAACATTCCCGGTCCGCCGCCGTAAGGACGATCGTCCACGGTACGGTGCCGGTCATGCGTGAAGTCACGAGGACTCCAGCTTTGAATGTCGAGCAGGCCATTTTTTACTGCCCGGCCAGTTACCCCGTACTCGGTAATAGCGCGAAACATCTCTGGAAACAGGCTAATAATACCAATCCACATCGCGTTCGCCGTTACGTTACCGGATTGTCCGGAGATCAAAAACCAGGATCCCAATCTACTTCAATAAGGCCAGTAGAGAGATCGACTTTCTTGATAACCTGTTCATCAAGAAACGGAATTAACCGCTCTTGCGCACCGAATGCATCCTTCAGGTTTGCCTTAACGACGAGAACGTCGTTCGATCCGGTTTCCATCAAATCAATGACTTTGCCCATCTCGTAGCCTTCGAGGTTCACTACTTTCATACCCATAAGGTCTTTCCAGTAGTAATCACCTGCTTCCAGCGCTGGCAGCTGCGTGGAGTCAACCGTAATTTCGCAATTGGTCAACTGTGCTGCAGCGTCCCGATCGTCAATGCCTTTGACTTTGATGATCAGGTCCTGATTGTGGTGCTTCCAGCCCTCGAGTTCGACCTGCTGCCATTTACCGGCGCGCTGGATGAACCAAGGTTGGTAGTCGAAGATGCTTTCAGCGTCTTCAGTGGAGGAAAACACTTTGAGCCAACCCCGAATTCCGTAAGCCGCGCCCATTTTTCCCAATACAATCGGGTTAACGGGAGGCTGCCCGGCAGGTTTAATGCTCATGCTCACCACCGTGACAGATTAAGCTGCTTTCTTTGCTTCTTTGATCAGCGCGTTAACGCGATCAGAAAGCGTTGCGCCCTGGCCAACCCAGTGCTCAATACGGTCCAGATCCAGACGCAGACCTTCAGCCTGACCAGAAGCGATCGGGTTGAAGAAACCTACGCGCTCGATGAAACGACCGTTACGAGCATTGCGGCTGTCAGTGACGACGACCTGATAGAACGGACGCTTTTTAGCGCCGTGACGTGCCAAACGAATTGTTACCATAACATCCTCTTCAGTTAATAAAACACCCGGCCCCCATCGAGGAACGGGGCCCGAGCGCGATATAAAAAGCCCGAAAATTTTACTCATTTTGGCGCAAAAAGCAACCTGAGTGTGTCAAATAACCGGCTTTCTCTGCGGCCGCCTTAGCGACCAGGGAATCCAGGCGGCATCATACCTTTCATGCCACGCATCATTTTGGCCATGCCGCCTTTCTTCATTTTCTTCATCATGCGCTGCATATCATCGAACTGTTTCAGCAGTCGGTTGACGTCCTGCACCTGCATGCCTGAGCCCAGCGCAATACGACGTTTACGCGAACCCTTGATAATTTCTGGCTTCTCACGCTCTTTACGCGTCATCGAATTGATGATGGCTTCCATGCGAACCAGCACTTTGTCATCCATCTGCGATTTCACGTTGTCTGGCAGCTGCCCCATGCCCGGCAGTTTGCCCATCAGGCTCGCCATGCCGCCCATGTTGCGCATCTGCTTCAACTGCTCAAGGAAGTCATTGAGATCAAAACCGTCGCCGGTTTTTAGTTTCTTCGCCAGTTTCTCCGCCTGATCGCGGTCAACTTTGCTCTCAATATCTTCGATCAGCGACAGAACATCGCCCATGCCGAGAATGCGCGACGCGATTCGCTCTGGATAGAAAGCTTCCAGCGCTTCGGTCTTCTCGCCCATCCCCATAAATTTGATTGGCTTGCCGGTGATGTGACGAATCGACAGCGCCGCACCACCGCGCGCATCACCATCGACTTTCGTCAGGATCACACCGGTCAACGGCAGCGCTTCGTTGAAGGCTTTCGCGGTGTTGGCGGCATCCTGACCGGTCATGGCATCGACCACAAACAGCGTTTCCACCGGATTGATCGCGGCGTGTACCTGTTTGATTTCGTCCATCATCGCTTCGTCGACGTGTAAACGACCGGCGGTATCCACCAGCAGCACATCGTAGAATTGCACTTTGGCTTGTTTAAGCGCGTTCTGAACAATGTCGACCGGCTTTTGGCTCAGATCGGACGGACAGAAATCAACGCCGACCTGCTCAGCCAGGGTTTCCAACTGTTTGATCGCCGCAGGGCGATAAACGTCAGCAGAAACCACCAACACTTTCTTCTTGTGCTTCTCGCGCAAGAATTTACCCAGTTTTGCCACGCTGGTAGTTTTACCGGCACCTTGCAAACCGGCCATCAGCACCACGGCTGGCGGCTGAGCATTCAGATTGAGCGCATTATTTTCAGCGCCCATCGCCGCAACCAATTCGTTGCGCACGATTTTAATGAACTCCTGGCCTGGCGTCAGGCTTTTGTTCACATCGTGGCCAACGGCGGCCTCTTTCACGCGATTAATAAATTCACGCACCACCGGCAGCGCAACGTCAGCTTCCAGCAGCGCCATGCGAACTTCACGCAGCGTGTCTTTGATGTTGTCTTCGGTCAGCCTTCCGCGGCCGCTGATATTGCGCAGGGTTTGCGACAAACGATCGGTTAAATTATCAAACATGCTCTCTCACTTAGAACCGTAGCGAGGCCGCCATAGGCGACACAATGCGCCGGATTATAACACGAAGACGAAGCGATCTCTGCAATTGACCGTCAGATCGTTTGGAGCCTGCTGCTGCTGGCGCTATACTGCTTTTTTCCTTATCTGACCGATACCTGAAAGGATCTATGTTCGTTTTCGCGATCGTGGCGCTGTTCGCCTACTCCCTCAGTCTTGCATTGATCATTCCCAGCCTGCTTAAACGCAACGGTGGCTGGCGTCGTTTTGCTGTGCTTTCCGCCTGCGTGGCGCTGATTGCGCACGCCGTTGCCCTGCAGCAGCGCATTTTTGCTGTTGATAACGGGCAAAACCTCAGCCTGCTTAATATCGGCTCGCTGGTTAGCCTGCTTATCTGCGCCATCATGACAATTGTCGCCTCGCGCAATCGTGGCTGGCTGCTGCTGCCGATTGTTTACAGCTTTGCATTGATTAATCTGGCCTTTGCCACCTTTGTGCCCAATGCCTTTATTACGCATCTGGAAACCACGCCGGGCATGATGGTTCACATCGGTCTGTCGTTGTTTGCCTATGCCACGCTGATCATCGCGGCACTGTATGCGCTGCAGCTGGCGTGGATCGATTACCAGTTAAAAAATAAGAAACTGGCTTTCACTCAGGATATGCCGCCGCTGCTCAGCATTGAGCGCAAAATGTTCCACATCACGCAGATTGGTGTCGTGCTGTTGACGCTGGTGCTCTGCACCGGTTTGCTCTTCATGCATAACCTGTTTAGCGCGGAGAATGTGGATAAAGCGGTTCTCTCCATCATTGCCTGGTTTGTCTACATCGTTCTGCTTTGGGGACACTATCGTGAAGGCTGGCGCGGACGCCGCGTCGTGTGGTTTAACTGTGGCGGCGCACTGCTGCTAACCATGGCCTATTTCGGCAGTCGCGTGCTTCAGCACCTGCTCACTTCTCACTAAGGATTTTGTGTTGGAACACGTTTCAACCACCACGCTGATCATTACGCTGGTCATCATGGTGCTGGTCTCTGCGTATTTCTCCGGTTCAGAGACCGGCATGATGACGCTCAATCGTTACAAACTGCGCCATAAAGCCAAAAGCGGCAATCGCGGCGCGCGTCGGGTGGAAAAACTTCTGCGTCGTCCCGATCGCCTAATCAGCCTGGTTTTAATCGGTAACAACCTCGTTAATATCCTCGCCTCCGCTCTTGGCACGATTGTCGGCATGCGTCTGTATGGCGATGCCGGCGTGGCGATTGCTACCGGTATTCTGACTTTTGTGGTTCTGGTATTTGCTGAAGTGCTGCCGAAAACGGTCGCGGCGCTCTATCCAGAAAAAGTCGCCTATCCCAGCAGCGTGTTACTGGCTCCGCTGCAGTACGTGATGTTGCCGCTGGTGTGGCTGCTGAATACCATCACCCGCATTTTGATGCGCATGGTGGGCATTAAAACCGACGGTTCAATCAACTCGGCGTTGAGCAAAGAAGAGTTGCGCACCATCGTGCATGAGTCACGTTCGCTGATGTCGCGCCGTAATCAGGACATGCTGCTGTCAGTACTCGATCTGGAGAAAGTCAGCGTGGATGACATCATGGTGCCGCGCAATGAGATCGTCGGCATCAACGTCAATGATGACTGGAAATCCATTGAGCGCCAGCTGAGTCATTCGCCGCATGGACGCATCGTCCTGTTCCGCGATTCGCTGGACGATTGCGTTGGTATGCTGCGCGTGCGTGAAGCCTGGCGCATGATGACCGAGAAGAAAGAGTTCAACAAAGATCGCCTGCTGCGTGCTGCTGATGAAATTTACTATGTGCCGGAAGGCACGCCGCTTAACGTGCAACTGGTTAAATTTCAGCGTAACAAAAAGAAAGTCGGCATGGTGGTTGATGAATATGGCGATGTTAAAGGCTTAGTGACGATCGAAGATATTCTGGAAGAGATCGTCGGCGATTTTACCACCTCAATGTCGCCATCGCTGGCCGAAGAAGTGATGCCGCAAAACGATGGTTCGGTATTGATTGAAGGCAGCGCCAATGTGCGTGAAATCAACAAAGCCTTCAACTGGACGCTGCCGGAAGAGGATGCGCGCACTATTAACGGCATGCTGCTGGAAGCACTGGAAGAGATTCCGCTGGTTGATACCCGCGTTACCCTTGGTGCCTACGATATCGATATCCTCGATGTGCAGGACAACATGGTGAAGCAGGTGCGCATCACGCCGCACCACGCACTGAAATCCTCCATCGGCTCCTGAAGCCTGCAAACAAAAACGCCGCGATAATCGCGGCGTTTTTCATTGTGTCTCAACTAGATGTGCAGCTCTTTCAGCTTTTCAGCTGGCAGCTTCAAATCTTCGTTGCGGTTCACGCCGATGTCGTGAGCCAGCACATTGCGCGCGATCTGCTGCGCTTCATCCAGTGAGTGCAGTTTGTAGCTGCCGCACTGATATTCATTCAGCTCTGGAATCTGGCCCTGCTCTTTGACTTTCAGAACATCTTCCATCGCGCCTTTCCAGGCTTTTGCTACACGCTGCTCGTCAGGCGTACCAATCAAACTCATGTAGAAGCCGGTACGGCAACCCATCGGAGAGATGTCGACGATTTCAACGCCATCACCATTCAGGTGATTACGCATGAAGCCAGCAAACAGGTGCTCCAGCGTATGAATGCCACGCTCAGTCAGAATTTCAATATTCGGACGGCAAAAACGCAGGTCGAAAACGGTGATGGTATCGCCATGCGGAGTTTTCATGGTTTTTGCTACGCGTACTGCAGGTGCGCCCATGATGGTGTGATCAACAGTAAAACTATCCAGTAGTGGCATACGTCACCTCCTGTTTTGAGATTTTTTTTAAAACGATGAAACTTTTCTGTTCGTCCAGCGTCTGAATATATGAAAGACGCGCATTTGTTATCATCATCCCTGACAACAGAGATGTTTATTTTGGCCACATTGATGTGGCCATTTTCTTTTCTAGCCTTCGCGGCCCGCAAGGTAACTTTCGAAATCCAGCGTATCGCTCTGTTCCAGCTTCTCTTGTGCCTGCACCGACTCCAGCGCCTTACGACTAAAGTCCTCTTCGGTCAGAATCTCCAGCGACTCTTCACACAGCAGATGACGGTATTGCTCCGCCAGGGCCACGCCAGCGCCGGTCAAACCGTTTTCTTTGATCACATGCAGAATGCGCGCCGAATAGGTTAGCTCAGGATCGTCGAAAGATGCCACCAGTTGATCGCAAACCTGTTGATATTGCGTGTTGCCGTGATTGCTGTCGAGCACTTCCGCCACGCGACGCAAATCGGCAAATAGCGCTTTACCCACTTCAACCAGCGTATGTTCGGTTTCGCTACAACCCACAGCAATGACCTGGCCAGGTTTACGCCCTTCCATCACCACGCGGTTCCAGTTTTTACGCGTGCACAGCAGCTCATCCGCGCTCATTTCTGGCGCATCAGCCAGCGTGCACCAAATCAGGAACAGATCGAGGAAGCGCGCCTGATCGGCATCTACTCCAATCGCGGAGAATGGGTTGATGTCCAGCGAACGCACTTCAATGTATTCAATCCCGCCGCGCAGCAGCGCATCGGATGGCGCTTCACCTGAACGCGTAACGCGTTTCGGACGAATCGGTGCGTACAGCTCATTTTCAATCTGCAGCACGTTGGTGTTCAGCTGCAGCCAGTTGCCATCGGCATCTTTGGTGCCCATGGCGGCATACTCTTCCGACGGCGTTTTAATCGCCGCTTTCAGCGCTGCAACGTAACCTTCCAGCGAGTTAAAAGTGATGCCCAATCCGCTCTGCGATTTGTTGGTGTAACCAAGATCGCTCAGGCGCAGCGAGGTGGCATGAGGCAGCCACAGCGTGCCTTTGCCGTCAGTTTCAAACGGCAGATTGCTCTCACGCCCTTGCAGGAATGAGGAGCAGATCGCTGGCGATGCACCGAACAGATAAGGAATGACCCAGCCAAAGCGATAGTAGTTGCGAATCAAACGCAGATAGCCGGCAGAAATGGTCTCTTTGCCGCTTTCGGCATCTTTCACATCCGCCCACTCCTGCCAGAACGACAGCGGCAGCGAGAAGTTGTAATGCACGCCAGAGATAATTTGCATCAGCGCGCTATAGCGATTCTTCAGCCCCTGACGATACAGCGTTTTCATTTTGCCGATATTGGAGCTGCCATATTGCGCCAGCTCGATGCTATTAACATCATCAATGAAGCCAGGCATGCTGAAAGGCCACAAGCGCTCCTCGCCCAACTCACGCGCCACATGGCGGTGAATATCGCGCAGGAATGCCAGTGAACGATCGATGCTCTGATCAACCGGCGTGATGAACTCCATCAGCGTCTCAGCAAAATCGGTGGTGATCCAGTCGTGCTTAAGCGCCGAACCGAGTGACTCAGGATGTCCTGTGGTTGCCAGGTGACCATCGGGTTTTACGCGTAACGATTCGCGCTCAATACCACGGCCGATACCCTTTAACGCGTCAGGATGCGCTTCCAGCCAGGAAAGTGCCTTAGATACGTCCGGGATCACATTAACCTCCCGCTGTGTGAATAATTTATTTTTGTTCAGCATAATGTTAACCGTAGCCTCGAATCTGTGCGAATCAATGCCACCATTGCATTGTTTGTAATGTGGCGGTCGCGATAACGATATAACGCAGCGTTTTACCGATGGCGAGGAACAGTACCGAAGGCAGCCAGGCAAAGCGCAACCAACCTGCGAGCACGCAGAGTAAGTCGCCCACTACCGGCAGCCAGCTGAAAATCAGTGCTGCAGGTCCCAATCGGTGTAACCACGTCATTGCTGTGTCGTGCCATCGCCCTTGCCCTTTTTCTGGCATCAGGCGACCAAGAAGAATGTTGGTCAGGCCGCCCAGTGTGTTTCCCACTGATGCAGCCAATAACAATCCATAAACCGAACCTTTTTGGGCGATCAGCAGTGCAACCAGCACCGCTTCCGAGCTCCCCGGTAACAGAGTCGCACTCAGGAAGCTGCTGCCGAATAACGATCCATAGGTCAGAAATTCATTCACAGTAAACGGACATCAACCACGTCCATGCCTGCTGCTTTGGCGGCTTGTACGCCGAAGTCAGCATCCTCAAACACCACACAGCGCTCGGGCGCGATGCCCATTAATTCAGCGCAGCGTAAAAAGGTATCCGGCTGCGGTTTATGACGCTGTACGTCATCCGCTCCGACAACCGCATCAAACAGGTGGTAAACGCCTAGCTCTTCGAGCAGGGCTTTTGCCAGGCTGTGTTCACTGCCGGTGCCCACCGCCATCGGACGGCGACCATGATAGGCTTTGACCACGTCCATCAACGGCAGCGGACGCACGTCATCCAGCAACATCGCTTTCAGCGCAGCGGTTTTTTCCGCCGCCAGCAGATGTGGATCGTGCGTTGCATTGTTCTGCTCAAGAATGAACTGCGCCAGTTGCCAGGTTGGAGCGCCATTGAAGCCCACCATTTTTTCTTCATCCATGGTGAAACCATAGCGGCCAAGCACCTGTTGCCAGGCTTTTCGATGTGTCGGCTCAGTATCCAGAATTGTGCCGTCCATATCGAAAATCAGGGCGTCATATTGGTCGTACATTGTCACTCCATCGAGCACCACAAAATGAGCCATTACTTTAGCGTAATGCGCTCAGGTTGTCGCCAGGCGCGCTTAACCGCAAATGCTTTGAAAGCATTAGTTTTTTTCGTTTTCGGAAAAAGGTCAGAGTGCAATGCCGGGCATAAACGCCGGTTAATTCAGCAATTTTTTCACCAGTGGATTTGATTGGCGCAGGATTCAGAAACTGAGAGTCAAAAACAGAAAGGTCATGAAGAAGAGATGGTGCATCCAGGAGGATTCGAACCTCCGACCGCTCGGTTCGTAGCCGAGTACTCTATCCAGCTGAGCTATGGATGCATCGAGTTA
>NZ_DALYOQ010000087.1:0-19448 GCF_031974595.1 Pantoea sp. CTOTU46764
CAGCGGGCGCGCGGGTGATAACGACCAGGCAGGCGCGGGTGCAGCGTCGGTGGCCTGTTGGGCAATCAACGCTTCCTGCTGCACAGCGCGGCCTTGCGGATGTTGCAGCCATTGCGCTTCGCTACGCATCTGCGCGGCGCAGCCGCCAGCATCAATCACCGCCTGTTCCAGCGTCTCGGCGGGCCAGCGTGCCACCGCATCGGCCAGCGCGGCACGATTGGCATGCTGGCCGAGCACGTGCTCCATCGCCGCGCGATGATGAGCCGCGTTGGTGTGCAGACGAATCCAGCCGTCGGCGCTGGCGTAATCACCGGCAAATTCATCCCATAGCGCGGCAGGCGGTCGATTAAGCGGAATCAGGCTGTGCTGAAACCAGCGCGAGGCGAGACGAACATTGATGCTGACCGGCGCGGCCTGGCCGAGCAGATCGCTCAACGCCTGGCTGGCAAGACCAATGCTGGTGGCCGCCAGTTCACTGACCGCAAAGGCAGAAGAAAAGGTGTCGGGCTGGAGAAAAGTAGGCGAGGGAAGCGGGTCCGCGCCTCGCAATCCCTGCCACATTTGCTGCCACAGTGCGGCAGCACGTTGAGAATCCATGTTGAGTCTCCGGATAATGCGCGAGACTCAAGCATAGCAGAGCGGATTAACGGCGGCGCAAGCGCGGGAAACGCGCGTGCATCCGCAGGTTGCGCAGGTTGATTACCGCAATGGCGGTGCCCAGCACCACCAATGAGGCGCCGAGAATCTTAAAGCTGTTCATGCTGTCACCTAAGACAAAAACGCCCATCAACACCGCCAGTACCGGTGTCAGCAGCGAATAAGGCATGATCAGGTTGACGTTGTACTTCTTCAGCAGCGCGTACCACAGCGTGTACGCCACAATTGACGAGGCGAGGGCGCTATACAGAATACCAAACCAGCCGCGCCAGCCCGCATGGCTCAATGCGTAAAACTGATTGGATTCGGTCAGCCACGAAGCGGCACCGACAATCGGCACCGCAAGGAAGGAGATCCAGCCGGTCAGCGTCAGCGGTTTTATCGGCGGTGATTTTTTCACAATCATATTGCTGATTGCCCAGCCAAACGCGCTGCACAGCAGAATACACAGCACCCACCAGGCCGGAATAGTCGGGCTGCCCGACAGCACCGCGACGCCGCTCAGCGAAATGGCGATGCCGATCAGTTGCACCAGGCGTAATTTCTCTTTCAAAATCACCATCGCCAGCAGCATGGCAATCGGCGTACCGAGCTGAACCACGATGGCGCCGGTGCCGGCATCGGTGTAGCGCATGCCGACAAACAGCAGCGAGAAATGCATAAAACCGAAGGTGAATGCCAGCGTTAACAGCCACGGCAATTGTGCGCGCGTGATGCGGCAAAACGGCACCAGCACAACCGCTACCACTACAAAGCGCATCCAGGTGAGAAACAGCGGCGGAAGCTCCAGCAATCCCCACTTCACCGCCACGTTGTTGAAAGCCCAGATGGAAACCACCATCAGAACCATTAAAAAATGCCGCACTGCCACAAGGTCTTCCTTAAGCATCAACAAGGATTATCACCGGCTAATGATGGCATGAAGCCGTCGACTTCGGACATGTCTGACAAAACTTTTTTCGCATAAGCATTAGCTTAGGCAGGAAAAAAATAAGACATGTCGCTGATTTACTGTCAAAGTGGATGTCCGAAAGGCGACCATAACGAGGACCGTATTCGGCATGACACACACCCGCGCTTTACCTCTTGCTCTGATTCAACTCGAAGTCCCGCCGCCGCAGGTTGTGGCACAAATTGGTGAAGAACCCCGCTGGTTTATCGACGCGCTGCAATTGCAGCCCGATGACTATGTGATTGTGCGTCCGCATCTGGGTGATGATTTACCGGCCTTTGACCGCGTCAGCGGCGCGATCCTCAGTGGTTCGTGGGCGATGGTTACCGATCACGCCGACTGGAGCGAACGTACCGCCGCCTGGATTCGGGGCGCGCTGGAAGCGGAGCTGCCGCTGCTTGGCGTCTGTTACGGACATCAATTGATGGCGTATGCGCTGGGTGGCAAAGTGGGCGATAACCCGCATGGCTGGGAGCGTGGACTGAAACCGCTGACGCGCAGCGCGCAGGCGCACAACGATCCGTGGCTGGCTGCGTTACCAGGCGAATTTCAGGCGTGGTTATCGCATCGGCAATCGGTATTAACACCGCCGCAGCATGCGCAGGTGCTGGCGAGTTCGGCGCAGGATGGCTGTCAGATTTTGCGTTATTCGCCGCAGGCGCTGTCGGTGCAGTTCCATCCGGAATTTACCCGCGACATTATGAGCGCCTGTTTACCGGCGGGAGTGTGTGACGATGGTACGCAATTGGCGGGAGAAGATTGGTCGCGCGAACTGTTGCGCCGCTTCTGGCTGCAAACGCGGCCGCAGCCGCGCGCACAGGCTCAGGGCGCGTAGTTACGCGTGCAGCGATAAACCCACGCGGGTGGCATGTTTTTCAGCACCCGCTGGCGTTCCCAGGTGAAGTAGCGTGACAAATTTGGCTGGGTGAACGAGGTGTATTGAAACTGCACGAATACGCCGCGTGGACCCAGCGCATCATGCACCGCGCTGAGAATGTTGTCGCGCGTGGCGGGCGGCAATGACAGCAGCGGCAAGCCAGAGAAAATCACATCATATTCCCCCGCAAGATATTCCGCCGAGCAGGCGCGCACCCGCATACGCGCATCGGGCAATCCCCGCAGGCTTTTCACCAGTTCCGGGCTGATTTCGAATACATCAAGCTGTGCTTGCGGTGACATACGCGACAGCACGTGGCGTGTGAGCACGCCGTCACCGGCGCCGAGTTCGGCGATACGCAGGCTGTTATCCCAATTCACCGCATCGCACATGGTGCGGCACAGCGCGGCGGAAGAGGGCGTGATGCTGCCCATTTTGCGCGGGTTACGGATGAATTGCTGAACAAAGTTCGCTTTGGCGCGCATTAACGTCAGGGCTGAAGCCAACATCTGTTTCTCCTGGTTAGTATCCTGCTTCATATTGACCACATATTTCGGCCATGTTCCGCTTTTTGCGGCATAACCGGGAAAACTCGGAATTATCTGTAGCGGCTTACACACGCCACATTTCCTTCGATGCGGTCACAGTTTCCCCTTCTGCGATCTGACAGGCTGGCGTTGATCGCTCAATGTTAATAACAGGTTTCATAGTTGTTAATCGCCACTCTGTCCGCAAGGAGAAACACCATGCGTTACGCTGCCCCGGGAGAACAAGGTTCTCTCATTACTTTGCAATCGCGTTATGGCAACTTTATCAACGGCGAATTTGTTGCGCCGGTGAACGGTAATTACTTCGTCAACACCTCACCGATTAATGCTTCCACCATTGGCGAGTTCCCACGCTCTGATCGTGCTGATATCGATAACGCCGTGGCTGCCGCCCAGGCCGCTGCCGATGCGTGGGGCAAAACCTCACCGCAGGCGCGCTCGCTGGTGCTGCTGAAAATTGCCGACCGGCTGGAAGAGAATCTGGAATACATCGCGGTCAACGAAACCTGGGATAACGGCAAGCCGGTGCGTGAAACGCTGGCAGCGGATCTGCCGCTGGCGGTCGATCACTTCCGCTATTTCGCTGGTTGCGTGCGTGCGCAGGAAGGCACCGCTGCTGAAATCGATGAGTTCACCGCTGCCTATCATTTCCACGAACCGCTGGGTGTGGTCGGGCAAATTATTCCGTGGAACTTCCCGCTGCTGATGGCGGCATGGAAATTGGCACCGGCACTGGGCGCAGGCAACTGCGTGGTGCTGAAACCGGCCGAGCAAACGCCGCTGTCGATTACGCTGTTTATGGAAGTGATCAAAGATCTGTTGCCGCCGGGCGTGATTAATGTGGTGCACGGCTACGGTAAAGAGGCGGGCGAAGCGCTGGCGTCACATCCGGGCATCGCCAAAATCGCCTTTACCGGTTCCACCGCTACCGGCGGCCATATTTTGGAGCTGGCGGCGAAAAGTCTGATTCCGTCCACCGTTGAACTGGGCGGTAAATCGCCGAATATCTTCTTTGAAGACATCATGGATGCCGAAGAGAGTTTCATTGAGAAAGCGGCCGAAGGCGTGGTGCTGGGCTTCCTTAATCAGGGTGAAGTTTGTACCTGTCCGTCACGCGCGCTGGTGCAGGAATCAATCTTTGAGCCGTTTATGGCGGCGGTGATGAAGCGTATCAAATCCATCAAACGTGGCGATCCGCTTGATACCGAAACCATGATTGGCGCGCAGGCGTCGCAGCAGCAGTTCGATAAAATTCTCTCCTATCTGGAGATTGCGCAGCAAGAGGGCGCGCAGGTGCTGCACGGCGGCGGCGTCGAGAAAGTGGGCGAGGAGTTGGCCAGCGGCTACTACATCCAGCCAACGCTGTTGAAAGGCGATAACAGCATGCGCGTGTTCCAGGAAGAGATCTTTGGCCCGGTGGTTGGCGTGCTGACCTTCAAAGATGAAGCGGAAGCGCTTGCTATCGCCAATGACTCGATCTACGGGCTTGGCGCCGGCGTCTGGACGCGCGACATCAACCGCGCCTATCGCATGGGCCGCGCGATCAAAGCCGGTCGCGTGTGGACCAACTGCTATCATCTCTATCCGGCGCATGCGGCGTTTGGCGGCTATAAGAAATCGGGGATTGGCCGCGAAACCCACAAAATGATGCTCGACCATTATCAGCAGACTAAAAACCTGCTGGTGAGCTACAGCACGCAACCGCTTGGATTCTTCTGATTAATAACGGCAGCGGAACAATACCGCTGCCGAATCATCTCCTCATCATCTTGTGACTGCAGGATAAGATTACGGCACAAGAATCTTCTGATCGAAGTGGCGTGTTTAAGCCATGTCTTGTGGTGTTTAAAGGCGGCGATTGGGCAGAATGGTCCACCTATTTTCAAGGAGAACCCATGAACACGTTGTACAACTATCTCGAACAGCAAGACGATCTGCTGGACGCTGTGGAACAAAATATTATTACCGTGAACCTGCCGGGTCGTCAGGCGATCTACGTAATTGGTCAGAACGATGCTGACTTGCTGATCGAAGTTAAAGCACGCGAAGCGGCGGCTGCGCAACGAATGGAAACGCTGCGTCAACTGGAGAGTCAGTTTCGTTTTTAACTGTATTGCACTACCTTATTCGATGACCAATTCGCCAGAAATATCGCAATAAAAAAGCCGCTATCACACGATAACGGCTTTTTTGTGGCGCAATGCGAGGATTACTTCACGCAGGCGGCACAGTTGTTGTGAATCTGCTGGAAGAAGTCGTTACCTTTGTCATCCACCAGAATGAACGCCGGGAAGTTTTCCACTTCAATTTTCCAGATCGCTTCCATGCCGAGTTCGGCATACTCCACGCATTCCAGACTCTTAATACTCTGCTGTGCCAGCACCGCAGCCGGGCCGCCGATGCTGCCCAGGTAGAAGCCGCCGTGTTTATGACACGCATCGGTAACCTGCTTGCTACGGTTGCCCTTCGCCAGCATCACCATGCTGCCGCCGTTGGCCTGCAGCAGATCAACATAAGAATCCATACGACCTGCGGTAGTTGGGCCGAGTGAACCGGAGGCATAACCTTCTGGCGTCTTCGCCGGACCTGCGTAATAGACCGGATGATCTTTGATGTACTGCGGCAAACCTTCGCCGTTATCAATGCGCTCTTTCAGCTTGGCGTGCGCAATATCACGCGCCACGATGATGGTGCCGTTCAGTGACAAGCGAGTTGAGACCGGATAAGCCGACAGCAGCGCCAGGATCTCGCTCATTGGCTGGTTCAGATCGACATGCACCACTTCGCCTTCGCCCTGCTGACGCAGTTCTTCAGGAATGTAGCGGCCCGGATTGTCTTCCATCTTCTCAATCCAGATACCTTCGCGGTTGATCTTAGCTTTGATGTTACGGTCCGCAGAGCAAGATACGCCCATACCTACCGGGCAGGATGCGCCATGACGCGGCAGGCGCACCACGCGGATATCGTGCGCAAAGTATTTACCGCCAAACTGCGCGCCGAGGCCCAGCTCCTGCGAGGCTTTCAGCAGTTCTTCTTCCAGCTGAATGTCACGGAAAGCCTGACCGTGTTCATTACCTTCGGTCGGCAGCGAATCGTAATAGTGGGTTGAGGCCAGTTTGACGGTTTTTAGCGTGGCTTCTGCTGAAGTACCGCCAATCACAAACGCGATGTGGTAGGGCGGGCACGCTGCAGTACCCAGCGACATCATCTTATCGACCAGATAGTTCTTCAACTTGGCTGGCGTAATCAGCGCTTTGGTTTCCTGATACAGATAGGTTTTATTGGCGGAGCCGCCACCTTTGGCAATGCACAGGAATTTGTATTCGTCGCCATCAACGCTGTACAGGTCGATCTGCGCCGGCAGGTTGGTGCCAGTATTCACCTCTTTATACATATCCAGCGCAGCATTCTGTGAATAGCGCAGGTTATCTTCAATAAAGGTGTTGTAGACGCCTTGCGACAGCGCCGCTTCATCGCCGCCGCCGGTCCAGACGCGCTGGCCTTTTTTGCCCATGATGATAGCGGTGCCGGTATCCTGACAGGTTGGCAGCACGCCTTTGGCGGCGATTTCAGAGTTGCGCAGGAACTGCAGGGCAACGTATTTATCGTTCTTGCTGGCTTCGTCGTCGGCAAGAATTGACGCGACCTGCGCCTGATGCGAGGCGCGCAGCATGAAGGAAGCATCGTGGAATGCCTGCTTCGCCAGCAGCGTCAGCGCTTTGGGATCGACTTTCAGGACTTCTTCGCCATCGAAGTTGGCCACCGAGACGTAATCCGTGCTCAGCAGGTAGTATTCGGTATCATCTTTGGCGAGAGGAAAGGGATTCTGATAATAGAAGGGTTTGTTCGACATGTTGGCTCACTTAGCTTCGTGTTACCCGCCAGCATGACGGGCGACAAATTAGGCAGTCTGTTATTCGATTTTCTCTCGCCAGCCCTCCGCAGGGGCTGACTGGCGAGCATCATAACATTTTCACGGTAATGCGCGGCTCCGTTTTTAACATCGAAGCAACATCATCAGAACATCATCACCATCCATGGATAGGCGACAACCATCAGAAGAACCAGGAACAGCGCGCCGAAGATGGTGCCCAGGCGCCAGTAATCTTTGGTTGGCAGATAGCCGCTACCGTAATAAATCGGGCTTGGGCCGGTGCCGTACGGGGTGATAATGCCCATCACACCCAGAGAAACACACATCATTAAGCAGAATACCGGCATGTTGATGCCCGGGATTGAGGCGGCGATAGTCAGCATGGCTGGCAGCAGCGCGGTGGTGTGCGCGGTGGTACTGGCGAACAGGTAATGCAGCAGGTAGAAGGCGATTAACAGCACCACTGCAGAAACCTGAGGATCGTAACCGTGCAGCAGCATCGCGCCCTCTTTACCCAGCCAGGCGATGAAGCCGACGCGCGCTAAACCATCTGCCAGCGCGACCAGTGTGGCGAACCAGGCGAAAGTGTTCCATGCGGCTTTATTGCTGGTGATGTCATTCCAGTTCAGTACACCGGTCCACAACATCAGCACGATGACTAACAGCGCGGCCATTGCCGGTTCAATCCAGGCGGTGGCGAAGATCCACATCATCAGTGCCGCAACCACAAAGCCCAGCAGCAGGATTTCATTACGTTTCAATTTACCGAGTTTTGCCAGCTCAGCAGTGGCCCAGCGCGGCACTTCGTCATTCACCTTCACTTCTGGCGGATAGAGCCAGTAAGCCAGCAGCGGCATGGTGAGAATCAGCAGCACGCCGAGCGGCAGGAAGGCGAGGAACCACATGCCCCATGAAATTTCAAAGCCCACCACGCTTTTTACCAGCGCCAGCGCCAGCAGGTTCGGTGCCAGAGCTGAAAGGAACATTGAACTGGTGATACAGGCGGCGGTGATGGCGACCCACATCAGGTAAGAACCAATCTTACGCGCGCTTGGGTCGTTGGGTTTTGAACCGTACAGCGGAGGCAGGTTAGCAATGATTGGATAGATGGTACCGCCACTGCGCGCGGTGTTGGATGGCGTAAACGGCGCCAGCAACAGGTCAGCGAAGGTAATGGCGTAACCCAGCGTCAGGCTACGACGGCCCAGATATTTCACCAGAATCAGCGCCAGGCGGCGACCGAACTGGGTTTTATCGTAGCCTGCGGCAAACATAAAGGCACCGAAGATCAGCCAGACCGTGGAGTTGCCGAAGCCGCTTACCGCCCATTTGAACGACTGCGCAGCGGTTTTGAACTTGGGATCCGCCAGTTCTGCCGGGCTAAACAGCACCCACTGGCTGAACAGCGCAATCACCACCACGCCGGTTAAACCGATAACGGCGCCCGGCAGCGGTTCGAAAATCAGTCCCACAATAACCCCGACAAAAATGGCGAAGAAGTGCCATGCGTAAGGTTCCAATCCCGCAGGAGTCGGCACCAGCAGCAACAGCACAGCCACAATAATTGGCAGGCACAACATTATCAGGCGGTTCTTTTTCTTCCCCGGTGCCGCGGGAGGCGCAGTGAGGGATTCACTTTGGGTTGTTTGTGTGTTCATAGTTTTGTCTGCAAGTTATGGAGAATGCGTATATACGCCCCGAACCAAGCTGGTTTTTTTAGTTGCAAAACTCTTTTAACAGATTAGTCGTGACATTTAAAACTGAGTTTTAATAAATCGCTGTTAGCAAAATTCGATGCGCGAATTATCTATTGGATGTGCCTATGATGCGATTAATTAAAATATCTATTTTGATCCAGATCAATAAAATTTATTCGTGGTTTTTTTGCTTTAAGCATTCATGCCTTAATAAACGAACCATTAGGTGAAAATTAACTGTGTGAGGTGAATAGAACGGCACAAATCAAGCAAAAAACAGAGAAAGGAGACGATTTATCTTTATGATAAGGCTGGATTTGTTTTAAATGTAAGGAAAAAGTTGATTTTTGTCAAGTCTTGGTTAAAACTTAGCTCAGCGCAACTTTCAGCAATGGGTATCAAATATTATTTCCATGCGTAAAACTTATATAACTAACGAATAAGGTTATGTAAGTAAATAAAATGGTATATTTACGCCATGAAGTCGGACCACTCAAATAATTATAAATTTCTCCGAACCGCCAAAGAATTGAATACAAAGTTTCTTAATTCTGGAGTTGCTCATCATGAATACGCTCACCCCGATTCTTAATCCGCTTACGCTACCGAAAGGTGCGGTCCTCAAAAACCGATTGGTTATGGCGCCGATGACCACCTGTACCGGTTATTACGATGGCGGTGTTACCAGTGACCTTGTCGAATATTATCGCGTGCGTGCCGGCAGCATCGGTACCGTCATTGTAGAGTGCTGCTTTATTGATAACCGTGGACCTGCATTCCCAGGTGCGCTCGGTATCGACAGCGACAATAAAATCCCCGGTCTGGCGAAAATTGCCCACGCCATCAAATCGCAAGGCTCCAAAGCGGTTCTGCAGATTTATCACGGCGGCCGCATGGTGGAACCGGCGCTGATCGGCGGTAAAACCCCGGTCGCACCAAGCGCCATCGCCGCACCGCGTGACGGTGCTACCAAACCTCAGGCGCTGACCGCAGAAGAAGTGGATGTGATGATCACCAAGTTTGGTGATGCGGTGAACCGTGCGATCAAAGCCGGCTTTGACGGCGTGGAGATCCACGGCGCCAACACTTATCTGATCCAGCAGTTTTACTCGCCAAATTCCAACCAGCGCGACGACAAATGGGGCGGCAGCCGCGACAATCGCGCGCGTTTCCCACTGGAAGTGCTGGAAATCACCCACAAGATGGCGGACCGCTTTGCTGCGGCAGACTTCATCATCGGTTATCGCTTCTCTCCGGAAGAGCTGGAAGTGCCGGGCATCCGCTGGGACGACACGCTTTACCTGCTGGAGAAACTGGCGGAACGCGGTCTCGATTACGTGCACTTCTCGGTGGGACAGCTGCTGCGTCCGTCGATTGTCGATACCCAAGACCCAACGCCGCTGATCACCAAATACCTGGCGCAACGCTCTCCTAATCTGGCGAAAGTGCCGGTGATTGGCGTCGGCGGCATCGTCAATAAAGAAGATGCCGAGAACGCGCTGGAGCACGGTTTCGATTTAGTAGCAGTCGGTAAAGCCTGCATCGCTTATCCGGACTGGACCGACCGCGTCATCAAAAATCAGCACATGGAGCTGTATATCGACAGCACCAAGCGCGAAGAGTTGACCATTCCTGAACCGCTGTGGCGCTTCTCGCTGGTGGACGCGATGATCCGTGACACCAGCGATACCGGCCGTAAATACAAAGCGGGCGTCTATCAGGCGAAAGTGGAAGCCGAAGCGCTGAAGCTGAAAATCAACGTCACGCTCGACACCGACCGTATCACCGATATCTCGTTGGTGCCGGATCCAAGCCTCGACGTCGACTTCACCAGCACCTTCGAAAGCCTGCGTGAACGCATTCTGGTGGCGAACAGCCCGCACGTGGATGCCATCACTGGCGCTACTACCCAGAGTGAAGCGCTGAAAAAAGCGGTATCGCGCGCCATGACCACCTCAAGCAAAGAGTATGTGATTGAAGAGGGCGGTAACCCGAACGCACCGGTCAATTACGATGTGGTGGTGGTGGGCACCGGCGGCGCCGGTCTGGCGGCGGCGATTCAGGCGCATGACGATGGCGCACGCGTGGTGATCATCGAGAAGATGCCCACCATCGGCGGTAACACCATCAAAGCCTCGGTCGGCATGAACGCGGCAGAAACCCGTTATCAGAAGCTGAAAGGCATCGAAGACAGCAAAGAGCTTTTCTACGAAGAGACGCTGAAAGGCGGCAAATTCAAAAACAATCCGGTGTTGCTACGCGAGTTTGTTGAGCAGGCGCCCGAAGCGATTGAGTGGCTGGCAGCGAAAGAGATCGAGCTGTGCGATATCACCATCACCGGCGGCATGAGCATCGACCGTACGCACCGTCCGGAAGATCGTTCTGCAGTCGGCGGCTTCCTGATCAGCGGCCTGGTGAAAAACGTTAACCAGCGCAATATCGAAGTGCTGCTGGAAACCTCGGTAGCGGAAATTCTGGTGGAAAACGGCGCGGTCACCGGCGTGAAAGTGGTGGATGAGTACAACGACAGCCGCATTATCAATGCCAAAAGCGTGATTGTGGCGACTGGCGGCTTCAGTGCCAACCGCGAAATGGTGGTGAAATACCGCCCTGAGCTGGACGGTTTTGTTACCACCAACCACAAAGGCGCCACCGGCAGCGGCATCGCCATGCTGCAACACATCGGTGCGGATACCGTGGATATGGGCGAAATTCAGATTCACCCAACGGTTGAGCAAACCACCTCGTACCTGATTTCCGAAGCGATGCGCGGCGGCGGGGCGATTCTGGTGAGCCAGGCGGGCAAGCGTTTCTACAACGAAATGGAAACCCGCGACAAAGTGTCCGCTGAAATCATCGCACTGCCAGAGAAGAGTGCGTGGATCGTGTTTGACGAGCAGGTACGCGCCAACAACAAAGCGGCTGACGAATACATCGCCAAAGGTTTTGTCATCAGCGCGCCAACGCCACACGAGCTGGCGGTGAAACTCAACATGGATCAGGAAGCGCTGCAAACCACGCTGGGTCGTTACAACGAGTTTGTGGCGAAGCAGGATGACGAAGACTTTGGTCGTAAAACCGCGCTGCGTCACCCGCTGAATAAAGGTCCGTACTTCGCGATTCGTATCGCACCGGGCGTGCACCATACCATGGGTGGCGTGACCATCAACACCGATACTGCGGTGCTGGATGCGCAGAAAGCGGTGATTCCTGGCGCATGGGCGGCGGGTGAAGTGGTCGGCGGCATCCACGGCGCCAACCGCATCGGCGGTAACGCGGTGGCCGACATCATCATCTTCGGTATCAAAGCCGGTCATAACGCGGCTAAACTGGCGTTAGGACACTAAGCTGTAAAGATGCCCGCCTTGTGCGGGCATCGTTTTCTTTAGAGGCATGCAATGACCGCTGGTGTTTTTTCTTACTCTGCCGTTCTAATGGGTTCACCCATTCTGCTCAAATTGTTCGATGACAATCCCACGCTTGCCCGCCACGTCTTTCAACTGATCAAACAGCAGGAAAATCTGTTCACCGTAAATCGCGCTGAATCCGAAGTGATGTCGATCAACCACGCCGCTGGCCGTCATCCGGTAATCGTTAGCGAGCCCGTGTTTGCCTTGATCAGCGTGGCGCACGCGGTGAGTTTGCTGCCGGAGAGCGCCTTCAATTTCACTATCGGCCCGGTGGTAAAACGCTGGAAAATCGGCTTTCAGGGTCGCGCCGTACCGCCTGCGCTGGAAATCGCTTCACTGCTGAAACTCACCGATCCGCATCAGGTGCTGCTCAATCCCGCCGAACGCTCGGTGTTTTTGCAACAGCCGGGCATGGAGATCGATCTCGGTGCCATCGCCAAAGGCTACATCGCCGATCGCGTGCAGGCGTTTTTGCGCCAGCAGGGCGTGCAGCAGGCGCTGATCAATCTGGGCGGCAATGTGCAGACGCTGGGCTCGCCGCCGCACGAGCCGCAAGGTTGGGGCATTGGCCTGAAAAAGCCCTTTGGACGCGATGATGAGCTGTTAGGCGTGCTGCAGGTGCAGGGAAAATCGGTGGTAACGTCGGGGATTTATGAGCGCTACTTCGAACTGGATGGCCGCTGCTGGCACCATATTTTTGATCCGCAAACCGGCTATCCACTGGATAACGAACTGCTGAGCGTGACGGTGATTTCCGATCGCTCAATTGATGGTGATATCTACACCACGCTGCTCTACGGCATGGGCGTGGAGCAAGGGCTGGCTTATCTCGCTGACCAGCCCGACATCGACGCGGTTTTCGTTACGCGCGATCGGCAGATCATCTGCTCCTCGCCGCATCATTTCCACTTCCAGCAGCTCGATTTCGACTGGCAGCTGCGTTACTGACAGTATTGCTGCAGCAGCGAATGGTATTCCGGTTGCAGACGATAGCGGTACACCGGACGACCGGTCGCGCCGTAGTGAATGCTGGTAAACAGAATATTAATCTGCGCCAGCCAAATCAGGTATTTACGGCAGGATACGCGCGAGATGTTCACTTCAGCCGCCAGTTCGTCGGTGGAGAATTCGTGCCCCGGATGCGCATCAATCCACTGACACAGTGTTCGCAGTGTTTGCGGCGTTAAGCCTTTTGGCAGGCGCTTGTTGTCGTGCTGCGTCGCCGGGCTGCCGTGAATCAGCAGATCCACATCCGCTTGCTGATAGTAATGCTGATTGTCCATCAGCGACTTCTTCTGCCGCCAGCCGGTCAGCGCCTCTTCAAAACGCGGGAACTGGAATGGTTTGATCAGGTAATCCACCACGCCGTAGTGCAGCGAGGTTTTAATATTCTCCGCATCGGCGGCAGACGAAATGATGATCACTTCTACCGCGCTCTGCGCCGTGCGCAGCTCCGGCAACAGATCGAGGCCATTCTCCTGCTGCATATAGATATCCAGCAGCACCAGATCGACCGCGGTATCGCTGTTGAACAGGATCTCTTTCGCCTGCTTCAAGGTTGAGGCGGTGCCACAACAGTGAAAGCCCTGAATTTGGCCGATATACGCGCGATTAAGCTCGGCGACCATGGCGTCATCATCGACCACTAACACATTGATCATGCGGATTGGTTTCCTCCATCCCAGGGAAGTTGGACTAAAAATTGGGTAAACACGCCGGGTTCTGACTCGACACTCACGCTGCCACCGATATTTTCGGTTTGCTGCTGCAGCAGAAACAGCCCGACACCACGGTTTTCACCTTTGGTGGAGAAGCCTTTTTCGAAAATGGTACTGAGATGATCGGCTTCAATGCCCGGACCATCATCACTCACTTCACAGGTCAGCCAACCGTTTTGGTAGTGCAGCATTACGTGAATCTCGCCTTCTACCTGCTCGCTCATTGCATCCAGCGCATTCTCAATCAGATTGCCGATCACCGTAATCAGCGCCGCCATCTGCTGCTCATTGCCGCTGTCGGGCAGGAAGCTGGCATCGCTGATGGTCAGGCGATGGCCGCAATCCGATGCGCGATTGATTTTGCTCAGCAAGAACCCAGCAATCACCGGCGACTTAATCTTATCGAGCAGGAAACCGATCTCCGTCTGGTAATTATTGGCGGTTTTGAGAATGTAGCTTTCCACTTGCGTGTAGTTTTTCATGTGCAGCAGGCCGAGGATCACATGCAGCTTGTTCATAAACTCGTGCGAGCGCTCACGCAGCGCATCGACGTAGTTTACCATGCCCGTCAAGCGCTGCATCAGTTGACTGATTTCCGTCTTGTCCCTGAAGGTACAAACCGCGCCGATAATCCGTCCCTGGCTGCGCACCGGCACGGTATTACTTAGCAACACGCGGCCATTCACATTTAACTCTTCATCACGCCGTGCGCGCCCGCTGTGCAGCACATCCTGCAGATGATCGTTGATCACCGAGGCATCGTAGATGCGGTCGCCACTGATGGTGCCCATCGAATCATTCAGCAGCGAGCGCGCCGCCTGATTGACCAGCGTCATCTGCGCCTGATCGTCCATTGCCACTACGCCTTCTTTTAGCGAATTGAGAATCGCCTGGCGCTGTTCAAACAGGGTGGAAATTTCGTAGGGTTCAAGGCCAAACAGGATGCGCTTCAGCACGCGCACCAGCACAAAGGTGCCGATAGCGCCTGCAAAGGTGCCAATCAGGATAGTCCACAAGATGCTCCAGCGGCTTTGGTTTATCTGATCGGTAACGGCACTGAGTGAAATGCCCACTACCACGACACCAATCTGCTTATGCTGCGCATTATAGACCGGCGTATAGACGCGCATTGCCCGGCCCAGCACGCCTTGATTGACGGAGACATTTTCATGACCGCGTATCGCGGGCTCAATATCTGTGCCAATAAAGTGCTGGCCGATGAGTTCAGGATTCAGATGCGAATAACGGATGGTATCCATGTTGGTCACCACCACAAACAGCAGGTTATTGCTCTCCTGCACGGCTTTAGCAATGGGTTGGATGCTGGTGGCATTTGGCGGCAATATCAGCGCGCGCTGAATTTCAGGAAATTTGGCCAGCGTACGCGCCACCGCCATCGCTTTGTCCTCCAGCTGCGCGCGGGTCGCGGCGCCAATCTGGAAGAAATAGAACATATGCACGCTGAGCAGCACCAGCACAATCACCGCGCTGAGCATCAGAGTGACCAGCGTATTGAGCTTCATCGGCTGCTTGCGCGCCGCGATTCCTTGCTGTGAAGAAGACATGATCGCTCTCGGAGGAGAAGAGGGCGTGTATTATGACGGATAAACCGCAGAAGGTCGCGTATCACGTAGGGTCGCCATTCATGGCGACCCTCTGAACTCACGCGGGAATTAACTCGATTTAACCCGGTTAGCAAAACTCTTACGCAGCTTCTGCAGTTTAGGTGGGATCACCGCCATGCAGTAACCGTTGCGCTGACCTGCGCCTTCCCAATAATCCTGATGATAACCTTCCGCCGCATACCATTCTTTCAGCGGCTCGATGGTAGTGACTACCGGATCGCTCAGGCCTTCCTGCGCACGCGCAATCGCGGCAATCGCTTCGGCTTCCTGCTCAGCATTCGCCGGGAAAATCGCCGAACGATATTGCGTGCCCACATCGTTGCCCTGGCGGTTCAGCGTAGTGGGATCGTGGGTGGCGAAGCTGATATCCAGCAGATCGCCATATTTCACCTGCTCCGGATCGAAACCGATGCGAATCGCTTCGGCATGGCCGGTCGCGCCGCTGCACACCTGCTCGTAGGTGGGGTTCGGACGAGCGCCGCCGGTATAACCACTCTCGACTGACTCGACGCCAATCACATCTTTAAACACTGCTTCAGTACACCAGAAACAGCCACCAGCGATCACCGCATATTCGGTTGCCATTATATCTACTCCTGTCAGGGCGAAAGGTTAAAAATGGGGGCAAGCCCATATCAATTCAAGCAGTTAAATTAACATTTCTGGCTTAAAGTCGCTGCGCTTGTCGAGCCGCAAATTGCTCATCACGTTAAAGCGTCCTTCGCCGGTATAGTGCAGCGTCGGTGGAAACTCCGGTGTTTCCGCCACATGTGCTTTGACGATCTCAAAGATAAAGAAGTTGTAGTTATCCACCATTGAATCGTCATACAGCTGGCACTCAAAGCTGGCAAAGCACTCGTCAATCAACGGCGCATTGACCACGCTGGCCGGTTCGGGCGTCAGGTTAAAGGCATCAAACTTGTCGAGGCGATCGCCGTGGCTGTTACCGATTGCCACCACGCTATCCACCAGATTGGCCGACGGCACGTTAATTACGCACTGACCGCTTTGGCGAATCAGTCCATGGCTGTAATTGCCGCCGGCAATCATGCAGCCAACCAGCGACGGCGAGAACTCTAGTATGGTGTGCCAGCCGAGCGTCATGATGTCGCGGTGATCCTCAAACTGTGAACTCAGCAGCACCACCGGACCCGGCTCCAGATATTTGCGCGCTTTACTCACCGGAAAGTCGATTTTATGCATCGGGATTCTCCTGTTCTAGGTACAGAGACCTTAAGTGTAGATGCCAGACTTTACCGAGACGAAAAATCGCGGCATGTTATCGGCTACCTCTTACCATCAGGCCAGTAATATGAACAACCTCCTGTGCAAGTCGCTGAACCTCACTTATCCGATCATTCAGGCGCCGATGGCCGGCGTCTCCACGCCGGAGCTGGCGGCGGCGGTGAGTAACAGCGGCGCGCTGGGATCGATCAGCGTGGGTGCCTCAACGCCGCAGCAGGCGGAGATGATGATCCGTAAAACACTCGCACTGACCTCCGCCCCCATCAACGTCAACGTTTTTTGTCACGCGCCGGTGCAGCGCGATCCGCAGCTAGAACAGGCGTGGATCGCTCGCTTTCAGCCGGTGTTTGCTCGTTATGAGGCGACACCGCCGGATGCGCTGTCGGAGATTTACCAAACGTTTGTCGATAATGACGCGATGCTGGAGGTGTTGCTGGAGCACGCGCCCGCTGCTGTGAGTTTCCACTTTGGTTTGCCGTCCGCCGCTTTCGTGCAGCGTTTGAAAAGTCGCGGCATTATCACGCTGGCGAGCGCCACCAGTATGCGCGAAGCCCAGGCGATTGAAGCCGCCGACATCGATTTTATTGTGGCGCAGGGCATTGAGGCGGGCGGGCATCGCGGGATATTCCAGCCTGCAGGCGACGATCAGCAGCTCAGCACCTTTACGCTGCTGCAGGCGATTCGCCAGATTTCGCGTCTACCGGTGATTGCTGCCGGTGGCGTGATGGATGGCGCAGGCATTGCCGCCATGCTCAAGCTGGGCGCAGCGGGTGTGCAGCTGGGCACCGCGTTTATCTTGTGCCCGGAATCCGCTGCCAATGCGGCGTATCGTCAGGCGCTGAAAAGCGAGCAGGCCAACAGCACCGAGATGATCGCCGCCATCTCTGGCCGCTCGGCAAGATGTCTTACCAACGATTTTTGCCATCTGGCACGCGAATTTGCGCAGGAATCCATCCCTCCTTATCCACTCACCTATGCGTTGGGCAAAGCGCTTGCCGCTGCAGCGACTGCCAAAGGCGTGCACGGTTTTGGCGCGCAGTGGGCCGGACAAGGCGCGATGCTGGCGCGGGAAATGCCGGCCGCTGAATTGGTCAAAACGCTGGTGAAGGAGTGGCAGGCGGCGTAAATTTCGCCGCCCATTAATCATCAAAGCGGTAGGCTTTCTCCATAATGCTGTTGGCCATCAGGGTTTTAATCCATTCAGTGGGTTCCCGTTTACCGCTGCGTTTGTGTGAATAGATTTTCACGGTGAACCTTGGCGCGGGAAACGGCAGCCTGAATGAGGTGACATCGGCAGCGTGTTTGATTTTACTGGCGACGAAGGAGGGGATCGCCATCAGCAATTCACTTTCCGCGATAATAAAGGGCGCGCTCAGCATGGATGGCGTTCTAATGGCAATGCGGCGCTTAAGACCCAGGCGCGCAAGATGGGAATCCAGCAATCCCTGCTTTTCATTCCATGGCGTCACGACCAGATGTCCGGCGGCAAGATAGTCTTCAAGATTCAGGCTGCTACGTCGCGTATTGGCAATCACAATAAACTCATCACTAAATAAATCGGTCTCTTCCAGGTCGGGATGATGCATGCCGTCCGGCTCGCTAAAACTTAGCGCCATGTCGATTTCACCGGCGAGTAATTCAATCAGCGCCGGATTATGTGGCAAATGGCAGAGTTCAAAACTCAGTTTGGGTGCCGTATTGGTCAGCGCATTCATCAGGCCCGGAAACACGCAAAAAGCGGTGTAATCCGTTACCGCAATTCGAAAACAGTCATCGCTGGTCAGGGGATCAAATGGCTGGATTGGGCTGAGATGCCGATTTAATCCGGTTAGCGTTTCGGCAATATAGGGTGCCAATTGGCAGGCGTAGACGCTGGGACACATTTTGTGGCCTTCGCGGTAGAACAGCGGATCTTTAAAAAAATCACGTAGTCGTGACAGCGCGTGGCTAAGTGCCGAGGTACTCAAACTGAGTTCAATCGCCGCCAGCCTGACCGAACGGTGCCTGAAAACTGCGTCGAAAACGGGGAGAAGATTCAAGTCCAGTCGACGCAGCACATGATGCATGAAATTCACCTATCATTGATTTTATTGCACTTATTTCATCGAACAATACCCATTATGCTGAGCAGCATCAATCTGATTAAGAAAGAAAATAATGCATGAAGATGACTATTCGACCAGCCAATCCTGAAGACGCGGACGCCATCTACAGCATGATTGCTGAGTTGTCGGTGTATGAGCATGGATTGCAGCAGTCAGTGACGACTGCAGAAGAGATCAGAGCGATGCTTTTCAATCCCGACAGTAATAGCGAAGCGCTGATGTGCGAGATTGATGGCTCAACCGCCGGTTATGCGGTGATTACGCGTAGCTACTCGGCGTGGCTGGGACGTCGCGGGATGTATATGGAGGATTTGTACTTCTCGCCCAATTTTCGTGGCTTGGGCGCTGGCAAAGCGCTGCTGCAGTATGTCGCGCAGCACGCGGTCAATCACCAGTGTAATCGTATTGAGTGGAGTGCATTAGATTGGGATCAGTCCGCCAGAGAGTTCTATCTCAGTATTGATGCGCTGCCGTTAAATGAGTGGGTGCGTTATCGACTCGACGGGGCGGCATTAGAGAAATTTGCTGCCGCCGCGCCGCAATCGGTGTTAGGGCTGTAATTAATTTCGTAGGGTGCGCATTCATGCGCACCTGGTCACTGTAAGTTTTAAATCCGGTGCGGGCGTTGACACATCTGTTGCGTCACGGGCCGTCCTCGCGCCGCTAACGCGGTGCCTTCGGCTTCCACGTCGTGCCAACGGACCGTTCGCGGATCGGCCGTCCTGGCCGGCCCCGAACTG
>NZ_DALYOQ010000088.1:0-16257 GCF_031974595.1 Pantoea sp. CTOTU46764
GCTGGTGGACATCGATTATCAGGGCCAGAAGCAGCCTGTGGTGATCCTGCCGACCAAAACCGGCAACCTGTTTGTGCTGAACCGTCTTACCGGCCAGCCGGTGTATCCGGTAAACCAGGTGAAGGTCTCCACTGAAGGTGGCGTCGCGGGTGAGAAATTTGCCGCGACCCAGCCGGTTTCCAGCCTGAACTTCATCCCGCAGCCGTTGACTGAGAAGGCACGCCGTTTGACCAGATGTCATGCCGCATGGATTTCCGTAGCCTGCGCTATGACGGCAATCCGTGGACGCCAGCGACCGAAAGTGGTTCGCTGATCTTCCCGGGCAACATTGGTGTGTTCAACTGGGGTTCTGTTGCCGTCGATCCGCAGCGTCAAATGCTGATTGCCGCGCCAGTGCGTCTGGCTTACAAATACAACCTGATTAAACGCAGCGAGCAGACCGCTACCGAGCGCCTGTTCACCAAAGATGGCACACCGTACTGGAACGAAAACTTCCACGGTGATTATGCTATTCATATCCAGCAGTTGGCCTCTGGCCTGGGTATTCCGTGCGTTGCGCCACCTTGGGGCCGCATGGTGGGCGTGGATCTGAAGACCGGTAAAACCGAATGGCTGCGTCGCGTGGGTGTGACCAAAAACCTGAAGACCAGCTTCCTGCCTGGCCGCTTCCCAATCGGTTTCCCGATGGGCATGGTGGCGCACGGTGGTCCATTGCTGACCGCAGGTGATTTGGTGTTCCACGGTGCAACGGCGGATAACTTCTTCCGTGCCTACGACAGCACCACCGGCGAACTGCTGTGGCAAACCGAGTTGAGTGCCGGTGCGCAAGCCACGCCGTCGACCTTTATGGGCAAAGACGGTAAGCAGTACGTGGTGATTGCTGCAGGCGGTCACGGTTCACTCGGCACCCAGGCGGGTGATAGCGTGGTGGCATTCCGTTTGAAGTAATCGCAGTTAAATTGAACAAGGCGCCCAATGTGGCGCCTTTTTTGTTTTCATCGGGTTATATTGAGCCTCTGTGCGAGACGCCACTGATAAGGAATTGTATGACCATCGCCTGCCTGCATACCGCCGCCAGCAATATCGCTATTTTCGATGAGGCCGCAGAATCATTGGGCATGAGCCACGGCTCACTCAGTCATATTGTGATGCCACATTTGCTGGCGGAAGCGGAGCTGACCGGTGGCATGACTGCGCCGCAGCAGCACAAGCTGGAACAGTTGTTACACAGCCTGACGCCGTGGTTCGACGCGATTCTGATTACCTGCTCGACGCTGGGTCCGGTCGCCGATGATTTTAGCGCTAAAGGGCATGATTGTCCGGTGTATCGCACCGATCGCATGCTGGCCGATGCGGTGCACCGTTTGCCGGGAAAATCGCTGGTGCTGTGTGCGGCAGAATCCACGCTGGCGGCGACGCGCGCGCTGTTTTGCCCGGCGACGCTGCCAGTCGAACAGCATCCTGACGTGCAGCTGATTCCTGGCGCCTGGGCGGCGTTTAAAGCGGGCCAGCAGGAGGCGTATCTGCAGATGATTGCGCAAGCGGTGACCGACGGGAAACAGCAGGGCGCGAATCACGTGGCGCTGGCCCAGGTTTCTATGGCGGCAGCGACCAGGCTGTTTAGCGCCGATAGTCAGCCATTAACCAGCCCGCAACTTGCGTTGAAGGTGGTACGTAATATTTCGTAGGGTGCGCATTCATGCGCACCTGGATGGAGGTCGCCATAAATGGCGACCCTACAACTGGCCTGTAAATAATAATCATTTGCATTAATGCTTGTTACTCATTATCTTTAGCAACACTTTGTAACCTATCGCGATTTAACCACTATGAATCCTCAATCAAAGAGGACGCTTTTCTGCTGCCGCTTTTCAGGATCGCTCTTTTCATTTTCCTGACATACGCCCACATCTGCGATTTGGTAGACTTAAATCTGAGAATGAACGTTCACTACAGGATTATTCATGAAGAATTTTCAGCGCACAGCCATTGCCGGGCTGATGTTATTGCTCGCCGCCTGTGACCAGAACAGCGCCCCGCCAGCGGGCGAGATGACCACCGAAGTTGGCGTGAAAACGCTGCATACTGAGCCGGTGACGCTCGATAGCCAGCTCACCGGACGTGTGGTGGGCAGCATGGTGTCGGAAGTGCGTCCGCAGGTGGACGGCATCATCCAGAAGCGCCTGTTTACCGAAGGCGATCAAGTCAAAGCCGGCCAGGTGCTGTATCAAATCGATGCGGCTAGCTATCAGGCCAGTTACGACCAGGCCGTTGCGCAGTTGAAAAATGCGCAGGCGTTAGTCAAAAGCAGCCAGTTAAAATCTGCGCGTTACAGCGCGCTGGTGAAAGAGAATGGCGTGTCGCGTCAGGATGCCGACGATGCGCTGGCAACCTATCAACAGAACGTAGCGTCGGTCGATCAATATCGTGCCGCCGTCGAAAGCGCCCGCATCAACCTCAACTACACGCAAATCAAAGCGCCGATTTCGGGCCGCATCGGCATCTCATCTGTTACGCCGGGCGCGCTGGTGACGTCCGCGCAAACCACGGCGCTGGCGACCATTCGCGCGCTCGATCCGATCTATGTCGATCTCACCCAATCCAGCGTGCAACTGCTGAAACTGAAGCGTCAGCAGGTTTCTTTGCAGCAGAGCGGCGATGTGGTGCCGGTGACGGTCAAACTGGAAGATGGCAGCAATTATGATCATTCCGGCAAGCTGGAACTGACCGAAGTGGCGGTTGATGAAGCAACCGGAACCGTCACGCTGCGCGCGATCTTCCCCAATCCGCAGCATGAATTGTTGCCGGGCATGTATGTGCGTGCCAGCGTCACCAACGGGGTTAAAAACGATGCGATTCTGGCCCCGCAGCAGGGCATCACGCGTGATGCCAAAGGCAACGCCACGGCGCTGGTGGTGGATAAAGAGAACAAAGTGCAGAGCCGGGAAGTAGTGACCGATCGGGTTATTGGCAACACCTGGCTGGTGACCAGCGGCTTAAACAGCGGCGACAAGCTGATTGTCGAAGGCACCGCCAAAGTGCAGGCCGGAATGACGGTGAAAGCGGTTGAAGTGACGCCGAACAGCGCCAGCAGCGGAGGCCAGTAATTATGTTGGCTCAGTTCTTTATCCGCCGCCCGGTATTCGCCTGGGTGATCGCCATCTGCATCATGATGTTCGGCGTGCTCAGCATTAAAAGTCTGCCGATTGCGCAGTATCCCGACGTCGCACCGCCGCAGATCAGCATTCAGGCCACTTACACCGGTGCATCTGCGGAAACGCTGGAAAGCAGCGTCACGCAGGTGATTGAACAGCAGCTCACTGGCATCGACGGCTTGCTCTATTTCGATTCCACCAGCACCGCTTCAACCGGCCAGGTGAAAATCAACGTCACCTTCCAGCAGGGCACTGATCCGGACATTGCGCAGGTGCAGGTGCAGAACAAAGTGCAGCAGGCCGAAAGCCGCTTACCGACGTCTGTCACTACACAAGGCGTGACGGTAGAGAAGGCGCAAAGCGACTTCCTGCTGATTCTGGCGCTGTACGATAAAACCAACAAAAGCACCTCGGCCGATGTAGCGGACTACATGGTCAGCAACATGGAAGACTCGCTGGCACGCGTGCCGGGCGTTGGCAGCGTAGAGGTGTTTGGTGCCGAATACGCCATGCGCATCTGGCTTGATCCCGCCAAACTCGCCTCCTATTCGCTGATGCCGTCCGATGTCACAAGCGCGTTGGAGAGCCAGAATACCCAGGTTTCATCGGGTCAGTTAGGCGCGCAACCGGCCAGCAAAGAGCAGCAGCTGGTGGCGACCGTGCGCTCGCGTTCACGTCTGCAAACGCCGGAACAGTTCCGCAATATCGTGCTGAAAAGCCAAAGCGACGGCTCGGTGGTGCATCTTAGCGATGTGGCACGCGTAGAAATGGGTGATGAGGATTACAGTGCTAACGTGCTGGCCAACGGTCATCCGGCTTCGGGGATTGCGGTGCAGCTGGCGTCCGGCGCCAATGCGCTGTCAACCGCCGAACAGGTGAAAGCCACCATCGACGAATTCCGCAGCAGCATGCCCGCAGGCTATGAAGTGGCGTATCCGCTCGACAGCACCGACTTCGTGAAAATCTCGATTGAAGAGGTGGTGAAAACCCTGATCGAGGCGGTGATTCTGGTGGTGATCGTGATGTTCGTGTTCCTGCAGAACATCCGCACCACGCTGATTCCGGCGATTGCCGTGCCAGTGGTGTTGCTCGGAACCTTTGGCGTGCTGTCGCTGTTTGGCTACTCGATCAACACCTTAACCATGTTTGGCATGGTGCTCGCCATCGGGCTGTTAGTGGATGATGCGATTGTGGTGGTGGAGAACGTTGAGCGCGTGATGCGCGAAGAGGGTTTACCGCCGCGTCAGGCCACCGAGAAATCGATGAAAGAGATCACTGGCGCGTTGATTGGCATCGCACTGGTGCTGTCGGCGGTGTTCCTGCCGATGACCTTCTTCAGCGGCTCGACCGGCGTTATCTATCGTCAGTTCTCCATCACCATTGTGTCATCGATGGTGCTGTCGGTGATCGTGGCGTTAACGTTGACGCCGGCGTTGTGCGCCACGCTGCTCAAACCGCACAACGAAGAAGGCGGCAAAAAGGGCTTTTTCGGCTGGTTTAATCGCAGTTACGCGCGCGTGCAGACGCGTTATCACAACGGCGTGGGTCATGTGCTGCACAGTTCGGTGCGCTATCTGCTGCTCTACGCGGTACTGCTGATCGGTTGCGCGGTGCTGTACATGCGTTTGCCGACCGGCTTCCTGCCGACCGAAGATCAGGGCTACATCATGGTGCAATATCAGCTGGCACCGGGCGCAACGGAAAACCGTACCAGCGAGGTTCGTCGTCAGGTACAGGAATACTTTGCTACTAAAGAAAAAGACAACGTCAACGTCAGCATGCTGGTGAACGGCTTCAGCTTTGCCGGCAGCGGCCAGAACGCCGGGATTGGCTTTATCTCGCTGAAGAACTGGAGCGAGCGTAAAGGGACAGAAAACAGTGCCGATGCGATTGCCGCGCGTGCCATGGCGAGCCTGGCCAGCATTCGTGATGCGCAGATCTTCGTGCTGTCGCCGCCGTCGGTGTCCGGTTTAGGGCAGTCAGACGGATTCACCTTCGAACTGCAGGCGCGCGGCACCACCGGGCGCGACCAGCTACTGAAGATGCGCAATCAGCTGATTGCTGAAGCCAATCAGGATCCGCTGCTCAGCGCGGTGCGTGCCAACACTTTGCCGGATTTACCGCAGCTGCAGGTCAATATCGACGACGAAAAAGCGCAGTCGCTGGGCCTCACCATCAGCGACATCAACGACACGCTCAGTGCGGCGATTGGCGGCAGCTACATCAACGACTTCACCGATCGTGGCCGAGTGAAAAAGGTCTACATGCAGGGCGATCAGCAGTTCCGCAGCAAGCCGGAAGATATCGATCACTGGTACGTGCGCGGCAGCGATAGCAACAGCAATACCACCATGGTGCCGTTTGCGTCGTTTGCCTCGTCAGAATGGGCGTACGGCCCGGATGTGCTGTCACGCTATAACGGCCTGGCGTCCTACGAGATCGAAGGTTCGGCGGCGGCAGGCAAGAGTTCCGGGGACGCGATCGGCGCGATGGAAAAACTGGCGGCGAAGCTGCCGGCGGGCACCACCTTTGCGTGGAGCGGTTTGTCCTATCAGGAAAAACTCTCCGGCAATCAGGCGATGTCGCTGTATGGCATCTCGCTGATTGTGGTGTTTCTGTGCCTGGCGGCGTTGTATGAAAGTTGGTCGGTGCCGTTCTCGGTGATGATGGTAGTGCCACTCGGCGTTATCGGCTCGTTGCTGGCGATCAGCCTGCGCGGACTGGAAAACGACGTCTATTTCCAGGTGGCGCTGTTAACCATCATTGGCTTGTCGGCGAAGAATGCGATTCTGATTGTTGAGTTTGCCGAAGACAATTACCGCAAAGGGGAAAACCTGATGAAGGCGGCGACGCACGCGGCATCGATGCGTCTGCGTCCGATCATCATGACCTCGCTGGCGTTTACCGCTGGCGTGCTGCCGCTGGCGATTTCCACCGGCGCAGGCGCCAACAGCCGTATTGCAATTGGTACCGGCATTATAGGCGGTACGCTGACCGCTACCTTGTTGGCGATCTTCTTTGTTCCGCTGTTCTTTGTTCTGGTGCGTCGCGTCTTCCCGGCGATTCCGCATGACGATAATCATCAATCTGTGGCGAAAGCGGGGGAATAACATGTCGGCAAAACTCTTAATGGTGTTAATTCCCGCGCTGCTGTCGGGTTGTGTCTCGCTCGATCCGCACTATGACCGCCCGCAAGGCGCGGTCAGCAGCCAGATGCCGAGCGGTGATGCCTATCGTTCACTGCAAGGCACGCAGGCCAGCAACTACCGCGACCTGAGCTGGCAGGATTATGTGCTCGACGCCAAACTGCGTCAGGTGGTGGCGATGGCGCTGGATAGCAGCCGCGACTTGCGGGAAGCGGTGGCTAGCGTGAAGTCGGCACATGCGCAATATGGCGAAGAGCGCGCCAATCTGTTCCCGACCATTAGCGCGGGCGTGAGCGGCACGCGTTCACGCGCGTTAACCGGCGAAGGCAATCAAACCGCCATCAGCAACAGCTATTCGGCGGAAGGCAGCGTCAGTGCGTTTGAACTCGATCTGTTCGGCAAAAACCAAAGCCTGACGCGCGAGCAGTATGAAACTTATCTCGGCACGTTGCAGGGTGCACGCAGCACGCGCTTGACGGTGTTGTACAACACGGTGGATTACTGGCTGCAACTCGCTGCCGATCGCAGCAATCTGGCGATTGCCAAAGAGACCGCCGAGAGCGCACGTCAATCGTGGCAGGTGACGCGTAAGCAGATGGAAAACGGCATCGCTTCGATGGTGGATGTCTCGTCTGCGGAAACTACCTACCAATCTGCGCAGGCCGATGTTGCCAGTTACACCACGCTGGTGGCGCAGGATAAAAACGCGCTGGATTTGGTGGTGGGCCGCAGCGTGCCGGATAACCTGCTGCCTGACAGCATTGAATCGATAGGTAACGCATTGCGTGAGGTGCCGGCGGGTGTCTCATCGGATGCGTTGCTGAATCGCCCTGATGTGTTGCAAGCCGAGCACAATCTCAAGTCTGCCAACGCCAGTATTGGCGCGGCGCGTGCCAACTTCTTCCCGAGCATTACGCTGACGGGCAGCGGCGGCGTCGGCAGTGCCGATCTCTCGACGCTGTTTAAAAACGGAGCGGGCATTTGGTCGTTTGCGCCGAGCATTTCGCTGCCGATTTTCCAGGGCGGTTACAACGTTTCTTACCTGAAATACACCAAAGCACAGAAAGAATATTACGTGGCGGCGTATGAGAAAGCGGTGCAAACCGCCTTCCAGGAAGTGGCGGATGCGCTGGCGCGTCGCGGCACCATTAACGATCAGCTCAGTAGTCAGCGGAGTAATGTGGCGGCATCGCAAACCTATTACCATCTGGCGGATCTGCGCTATCGCAACGGCATTGATACTTATCTCAATGCCTTGACTGCGCAGCGCACGCTGTACAGCGCCCGCACCAGTCTGGTGAGTACGCAGCAAGCTTATTACCTGAATTTGATCACTTTCTATAAAGTGATGGGCGGCGGCACGGCGTTGAAAGAATCTGAAATAATGAGCACGCAATAATTGCGTAATGCTCGTCAGTTAATCGTCTTTCGGTCGCCATAAATGGCGACCCTACAAAGGATTGGCGCGTTTTTCGTAGGGTGCGCATTTATGCGCACCAACCGCAAATATTGGCAACATTGTCATGGTTTCTCACCGGATACGCATCGCGTATGATGACGCGATTAAAACGATAATTTTCTTCGGAGCCAATGTGAGTCACTCTGAACATGACGAATTCTTTTTGCAGCGTCAGCAGCAGATTATTAATGCGGCAAAAGTCTGTTTCAGTCGCTCCGGATTTCATGGCGCCAGCATGGCGGATATTAGCCGTGAATCTGCGTTAGGGGCAGGGCAAATATATCGTTACTTCAGCAGTAAAGAGCTTATTGTCACGGAAACAATCAAAAGCATCGCGCACAACTGGCGCCTGTTTTTAGTACAACATTTACCTGCGCAACAATCGACGCAGGATATTATCAACGCTGATTCACCATTCTGGCAGCATTGGCCGAGTCAGGACCGGAAATTATTACTGGAAATGTATTCTGAGGCATCACGTAATGAATCGGTGCGCACCATTCTGGTCCAGCAAGAGCAATTATTACTCGCCGAATTAGAGGTGCGTTTTGCCGCACAAACACCTGAAACCAACGCAACGCAACGTGCCAACCGCATTCAATTTTTATTGCTGCTGGTGGATGGCGTCGCCTGTCGCGTCTTTGGCGATAGTGACCTGGATCACCATGAAATGCAGCGCGTGAACGGCATTCTTAGCCAGCATCTATTCGGTTGAGATTAGGCAGCACTGTGCGGGTAGACGTCATTGATCACCGCATTGAAAAACGGCATAAAGCCTGGTGCGATATCGCGCTGCTTCATGCAGCGGCGAATAATGATGCCGTCAATAATCAGCGACATCACATATAAGCGGGTGTGAATAGCATTGGCGTCTTGTCCAGGATGCAGCGCCTGCTCCTGCGCAATGAAGTTATTTTTAAGTTGATGCCAGGCATCGAACATAATTTGCTGGATGCGATTATTCCGCGTGGCTTCAGACGACACTTCCATCAGCAAAATAATACTGTTTTCCACGGCCGTCGGCACAATATCTTCCGCTTCATGATAATGTCCCTGCATATGCGCGATACGTTCAAAGTCGGCATTCAGCAAGGTGATCATCCGCTGCACCACACTGGTGACTAATGCCTCAATGATCGCCTCTTTGTTTTTATAATATTTATAAATTAAACCAATGCTGACATCGGCCTGAGTAGCAATATTCTGAATCGACGTCTGGTGAAAACCTTTTTGCCGCATGCACTGCTCGGCGGCTGCCAGGATCTGTTCGCTTCGGTTCATGATTATTACACTCGCAGAATAAAGCGGCTATTTTACGCAATTAACCTTGCGCTGGCGATGAATAAAAAACATTAACCTGCTCTTATTATTTCGGCACTTTATCGTCGTTCAGTTTTTTTGATTTAAGCGAGCAGTTTTGCCTGCTGTTCATGATTCTCCCGATCTCTATGATGGTGGACAGAGAAAAATCATAGAGAAGTTACACCATGAACATCCTGCGTGCCCAACGCGATCAGCTGTTTGAATACGGTCCGTTTAACATTCGCCGTCAGCGTCCCGGTGAAGCGTTTGGACCGCTGGAAATTATCGATCAAATGACGCTGCAGCTGGATGCCACCATTCCGCTGCATTCGCATCAGGACTGTGAGATTTTCAGCTACGTTTGGCGCGGTTCGCTGCTGCACAGCACCGAGTTGGGAGAAACCCATTCCCTCAACGCCAAACGCGCGCTGCTGTTGAGTGCCGGCAGCGGGATACGCTTTGCCGAGTCTGCGCCTTTTATCGAAACCGAAATGCTGCAGGCCACTATTCGCCCAGCGCAGACCGGCGGTGAACCGCAGGTCAATACCTTTACCCGTGCGGACGGTGCGGCGGTCAATGCATGGACGTTACTGGCAGGGCCGCACGGCAGCGAGGCGCGGCTGCCGCTGAATCAGGCGATATACATTTATGACCTGAAACTGGAGCGCGGCCAACAGGTGGATGTGCCACAGCGTACAGGCTTTTCCAGCTGGATTACCGTGCTGGACGGCATTGTGCGGATGGATAATGAACGGTTGCACAAGGGCGATTCCGTGAGCGATACCGCGCCATTACCCGCGTTGACGGGAGAGCGGGATGCAACGCTGATCGCGTTTCTGGTGCAGGAAGGCGCACCTAACCCTTCCTCGCCATAACATCGTGTTATCATCTGCGGATACAACTCAGGAGCAGGCTAATCCCATGAAAAAGAAAGAGTTCGTTACCCAGGATTTGCTGAGCAAGATCTATCAGGAGGATACTTCCGCACCCCGCAAATTGCCGCCTGAACGTCAGTTGGCCGAAGAATATGGCGTATCGCGTTTCACCATCCGGCAAGCACTGGGGAAGCTGGTCAGTATCGGAGCGGTGCGTATCGTGCAGGGATCGGGCATCTGGATTAACGAAACGGTGCGTAATAACCCGCTGGTGTATAATTCGATCACCGAAAAGCGCTTTGACCAAATGCATTACCGTTCAATCGGCCTGCGTAAAAGACGCCCCGACAGTGACGAGCAACAGATATTCGCCATTAACGACGATGCCTTTATCTGGGAGTTTTCCCGCCTGCGCTATGTCGATAATGTGGCCGTGCAGATTGAGATATCGCGCATGCCAGCAACCTTATTTAGCGATCTCAACGGTGACATTATTGAGCGATCGATACAGCAATATGTGTTGTCCAAAGGCTATCAAATCTCACATTTGCTCACCAGCTACCGCGCGATTAGCGTTAATCGCGAACAGGCGACGCTACTGGGTTGTAAAAAAGGCAGTCCGGCTATGCACATTATTAACCGTGGTATTTTACAAGGCGGGCAGGTGTATGAAATCAGCGACATCGTTGATATTAATTACACCTGCACCTATCTGATTCCGCATAACCCGGATAATCTGCGTTTCCGTCAGCAACAGCGCTAAATTATGGCGTGTGAATGGTGCCGTCAGGCAGGCGACTCTGCGTCCATTCATGCGGACGGTAAACCACCGGATGTTTTTCTGCTAACGCTTGATCAAAGCCGACGCCAATACCCGATGCTTGTGGTGGATAAATATAGCCATTCTTAATCTCCGGCGCGCCAGGGAAAACCGCATCGGTCAGCGTTGAGCGCGGAATAAATTCCTGAATGGCAGCATTGTGCAGATGAATATTCAGATGTGTATTGACTGCTACGCCAATCGGCGTCATATCGCCCGGTCCGTGCCATGCCAGTCGCACGCCAAATGCCTGACACAGCGCCGCCAGTTTTAACGCTGGCGTTATGCCACCAATCTGCGAGACGTGACAACGAATAAAATCGATGCGACGATTCACAATTAACTCGTGCCATTCCGCTGGATTATTAAATAATTCACCTAGCGCTAACGGCACCGCGCTTTGCTGACGCAGTTGCTCTAACCAGCCGGTTTGTGCGGGAGGAAGCACATCTTCAAGAAAATAGGGCATATACGGCTCAAGCTGTTTCACCAGTTGAATTGCCTGCTGCGGGAATAAGCGCTCATGCACGTCATGCAGAATTTCGAATCGATGTCCGTATTTCTCTCTTAACGCACGGAACATCTCTACCGTATTTGCCATGTACTCTTGCTGCGAGTAATAAGCGCCTGAGGTGCTATTTTCCGGTGCGTTGAGTTCTTTGGGCGTTCCGCCGTAAAAACCGAGCTGACAGCGGATATGGCGATAGCCTTTCTCTAAGGCGTTATCGACTGAAGTATAAAGTTCGTCCAGTGTTTCACCGCTGGCATGAGTGTAGGCCGCAATCGCATCGCGTGCTTTGCCGCCCCAAAGCTGATAAAGAGGCATATCAGCTAACTGCGCCTTAATATCCCACAACGCCATATCCACACCCGAAATGGCATTGTTAGTCACTGGCCCGTTACGCCAATAGGCATTAACGTTCATCATCTGCCACAGGTCTTCAATATTGTTGGCATCGCGTCCAGTTAATAGCGGTACCAGATACTCATCCACCATGGTTTTTACCGCTAAAGGACGCTGTTGAAAGGTGGCGCAGCCGTAACCGGTAATCCCTTTATTGGTGGTGACACGTACGGTAATAAGATTATGACGATCGGGGCGGGTAATAAAACACGCAATATTTTCAATAATGGTTGGGGTCACGAGAAATACTCCTGTGGTGCAGTGACTGCACGCAATATCAAGGCATGTTGATAAGCTATTTTTGCCGTATCATTACCGGGTTTTTATTGAGACGCAAACCCTTTTTTGGGCAATAAATATTGGTCAGTAAATCAGAGCGTTTATCGTCATAAAAACAGACCAACTTGTCATTTTAGAGATTAATAGAGCTGATGCAGCGGGTTTTGTGATCGCAGTCATGATTTATTGGTTTGTTTTGTTCGGTGTCATTTATTACCATCCAGTGCATATTTCATCAGGCTGTTTTTCTTCCCTCAGGAGCACGTATGGGAACGCAGGAAGTAATAAAAAATATAATCCACTTAGTGGGTGGGAAGAATAATATCAATAAAGTCTGGCATTGCATGACGCGTTTGCGCTTTGACCTTATTGATGACAATAAAGTTAACCAGAGCGAAATTAAAACCTTGCCCGGTGTGCTGGGCGCGCAAATGCAGAGCGAACAATTCCAGATTATTATCGGACCCAAAGTTAATAGCTGGTATGAGCAAATCGTTCCGGTATTAAATAACGATAGCGTACAAACTGCGCAACATGAGAAAGGACGCAAAAGCCTGATATCGCTGTTTATGGATACCGTCTCGGACGTATTTGGACCGATTGTTCCCGCCATTGCCGGCGCAGGGATGATCAAAGGCTTGCTGGCCGGATTAGTGGCGTTAAAACTGGTCTCGGCCAAAAGCGATACGGTAATGGTGATTGATTTAATTGCCAGCGGCGTGTTCTATTTCCTGCCGTTCTTTTTAGCGGTCTCCGCCGCCAAAATATTTAAAACCAACGAGTATTTAGCCGCCGCCGTGGCGGCTTGTTTAATGTATCCCTCTTTAATTGATGCGGCAAAAGCGCTGGCGGCGCATCAGGAGGGCGCAGTGAGCGCATTTTGGCTGATGGGCGTGCTGCCGGTTTCGGTATTTAATTATGCTTCCAGCGTTATTCCGGTCATCTTCTCTATCCTGGCGCTCAGCTATATCCATCGCTGGGTGGATCGCATTATGCCGGAAGTATTAAAAACTGTATTTACGCCTACCTTAACGCTGTTCCTTGCGGCTTTGACCGCGCTGGTGGTGATTGGTCCGATGGGGATTTGGCTTGGCAAAGGTCTGGCGCTGTTTATTGAGGGCTTATTCAGTATTTCAGCAAGCTTTGCTGGCTTGATTGTCGGCGCCATTCGTCCGGTGGCGGTGCTGACCGGCATGCATCACGCGATGACACCGATTGCGCTACAGAACTTTAGCGATCGCGGTTATGACATGTTGATGCCGATGATGTTTATGGCAAATATGTCGATTGCCGGTGCAACGTTTGCTATCTGGAAATTAAGTAAAAATCGTCAGGACAAAGTGGTCACGCTTTCAGCCGCGATTTCAGCGTTATTAGGCATCACGGAACCGGCGCTGTTTGGCGTATTAACGCGCTACAAAAAAGCCTTTATCGCGGCAACGGTTTCCAGTGCACTGGCTTCAGCCTTTATCGGTTTCTTTGGCGTGCGTTTATATGGCTACATTCTTTCCAGTATATTCAGTTTGCCGGCCTATATTGGCCCGTACTTTATCTGGGCCGTTTCCGGCGTCGCCATTGCGCTGGTTTTGTCATTCAGTCTGACGTTGATTTTGGTGGGTAAGGAACCTGATTTAATTATTCAGGCAGAGAATAAGTAATGTAGGGTCGCCATTTATGGCGACCGTTTTATACCTAACTCACACTCGCCACCAGCCAGCTTTCCAGCTGGCTCAATTCATTAAGCTGATTCGGAAATTCCGTTTTCAACAGTGTTAATTGCGCCAACATGGTTTCCGGTCGATAGACCGCGCCCTGCAGACGTAACGCCAGAACTTCTAATGGTGAAGGGTTCAGGCTGTCGGTGAAAATCTGGCAGCGAGAAATCACGCCGCGCTCCACATCAAAATGGATCTCTACGCCGCCCCAGACAAAGCGCTCATTCAACTGATGCGAGAAATCCGGCGCGTTACCAAAATTCCATTCCCAGCTGCTTAGCCGCGCAAATTGCTCTTCGAAACCGGGCAAATCAGGCAGTGCGGCGGGGGAGATATGTTCCGGTTCGCACTCTTCCTGATAGTAAGCAAAATAGGCGGCAATCACCTCACGGCAGATCGCGTCAAAACTGATGCCCGGCACCAAATCGGCAATGTTGGCTACACGTGAACGCACCGAGGTAATGCCTTTCGCCTGTAATTTTTTAATGTCTGGATTGAGGTAATCGGCGAGACGCGAAAGGTCGGCATCCATCAAAAATGTGCCGTGATGAAAACCGCGATCGGGCGTTTCACGATAGGCAGATCCGGAAATCTTGCGCACTTCGCCATCCACGTTCACCACGATATCGTTGCGACCTGAGGCCTCAGCTGGAATGCCAAGCTGTTCCAGCGCGCGCAGGATAATCGCCGTGGAGACCGACTTATCGTATTCCGGTTTGCCGGCCATAAAGGTGAAGCAGCAGTTTCCCAAATCGTGAAACACCGCGCCGCCGCCGCTGCTGCGTCGTGCCAGCTTGATACCGTCTTCCGCCATCCGCCGCGTATTGCACTCTTTCCACGGATTCTGTGCGCGGCCGATCACCACGGTAATGCAAAACATTTCACACATGAGAATGATAATCATATGCTCGTGATGTTACAGCGAAATTATCCCCCGAATTTTGAGTGTTTAATACCATATATCATTTTATAGTACTCAATACCATATAACAGTATTAAATACGTGATACCAAAAAATTCCCGTGAAACGTTTCGGCTAAAAATTCTATACTAATGATAAATATTCATGTCGATTTAAAAAGGAACATGAATATAATTATGATTATCCCTCTATTACTTATCTTAATCTTCGCTGGGTTTCCCAAAGTAGCATTTGCAATATATGCATTTTTTGCAGTTATGTGGCTGATGGCACCGTCGAAAGATAAATAGCAATGTAGAAAAAATTAAGTACACCTCACTATTGAGGTGCATTTTTTGTCGTCAGAAAGACGTTTTTTGTGAACAGGAAATTTATGAAAGAAAAAAAGGAAGCCTCGATTGGCGTTCGTCTCACACGCCTACAAAGTGAGTACATCGATAAAATCGTAAGTGAAAAAGGACTGAAGAACCGTAGCGAAGCACTTCAGTACTTGATTAATAAAGCTATAACTTTAGGATGAAAGGAGTTGAGAATGGAATCTCAAGAAAAGAAGATTTATAACGTTGCTACTAACGATATTAAGCACAAAGATCATGACAAAAATAAAGATGCATATCGTTGTTGGTACAACATGCTTAAGAGATGTTACTCAGGCGAGAACGTTAACTATAAAGATATTACTGTATGCAGTGAATGGTTAGTGTATTCATCATTTCTGAAGTGGTATGAGGATAATTTTATTCCTAGATATCACTTGGATAAAGATATTATTATATCTGGTAGTGCTAAAAGAGTTTATTCACCTGAAACATGCTTATTTGTTCATCACAAAGTGAACCTTACATTTCGAGTAAGAGATAACGTAACTGGATATTGTGGAGTGAAGATAAATGGGAACGGTTATCAGGCTCAAATTTCTTCTAATGGAGAATTAAGTGCACTTGGTACATACAATACTGCAAGTGAGGCTCATGTCTTATGGCAGAAAGAAAAGATTATCCATATCAAAAGATTAATTGAAGAGTTCGAAAATGAAACAGCCCTATGTGTGGCTCTAAATGCTTGGGTTAAAGTAATAGAGGTAGACATTAAATCTGGGCGTAAGACAGTTTTACACTAAAAGGAAGGGTGGTATGCATAAACATACCACCAAGAGAATTAAAATAAGGAAATTATATGACTATTTATCAAGGAAAAATAAAGTACATAAGTGGTGAACCTGGAACAGGTAAAGGTAATCACATAAAAGCACAATGCAAATTACCGGGACGTAAGTTAGTAGTACAGCCTACCATTGAACTTATCAATGAATTCTCACGGGGTATGATTGATGTGAAAGTACTACATAGTGAATCGTTCAAGGGCGATTTGCTCAGTGAAATTCATATGTACCTCGTGAAACCTGAAGACTGCACAATATTCATCACCGATAAAATGTTCTACAAGATTGACCGCTGGCGTCTTAAAGGCTGGAAGATCTTCATTGATGACAGTTTGAACTTCTGTAGCGTGCTTGCACGTAACAAGAAGGAAGACAATATTGAAGCAGTGTACAACAAGCTTTTCATTACTGGCGGCTACATTGAAATTGATGGGGAAGGTGGGGAACTCGATAGTACCTATCTCAGTTTCGATATGTGCCCACGTGAGAACGTCAGTGAAGATATGTTAGGTACATGG
>NZ_DALYOQ010000088.1:16267-19426 GCF_031974595.1 Pantoea sp. CTOTU46764
ACAATCAGCTATCGGGCTACCATCGCCGTGGAATACTTGCTAAATCGCTCACTACCGAATCAGACAAGATCATTGTATGGGGTGATTATGATATCCCTGCATATGCTGATGAACTCGATATCACGTACCTTGCCAACCAGTTTGAACAATCCTGTCTGTACCGTGCTCACGCTGATAAGTTCCAGAAGGTTGAGTACTCAAAAACTCACTGGCAGGAAGATAACAATAAACGCATTGTTATGAACTACTTCCTTGAGGGCAACTATTACGGACTCAGTAAGAACATCATGAAGAAATCTGAGCACATTCCAGTAATTCAGAGTTGGATCATGAAGAATGTAGCAAATTACTTCTGGTCTAAAAATGACGATGATGAAATAGCTTTTGAATTGGCTCGTGAACATCAAGTTGGAGTTGTGCAACGTGGTATCAATACTCTTCAGCACAAAACTTCATGCGTGTTCATGGCGGCAATGAATCCAAGTGATGTAGTGATACCTCATTACGACAACATATGGGGAATTCAGAGTACTGACTTAGTAAACGAATGGACGTTTGAGACTTTGAATCAGTACATCTATCGTGGTGTGATCCGTGATTACTCAAGTACTGAGATAATGAATGTGTACGTTTACGATGAAGTGACAGCCCATACTATAAGCGGGGCAACGTACAACTACATTGATATTGGACTTGTCTGTACTCAAAAGAAAGAGGGAAGACCCTTGGGCAGTACTACACGTGATGATGACGATAAAGTACTTTCACGACGATTCGCTAGCTGGAAGAACACCAACAAGGACAAACAGAATATACGTGCGTTGTTCGATAAGTGGTGCAATAAGCAGGAGCAGTATGCAGATTTAAAAGAGCTGGACTGGCTTGATCAGTTGGCTCGTTACTCGGGTGAAATCTGATTGCACCATCATAGTCTGATAATTAATACTTATATAGTATAACTATTATTTGTCAGAAAAGTGAATTGAAGAAATCTGAACGAAGGAAAAAGACCGCAACAGCGGGATTTTTACGAGTGAGTGAGACAATCTTGCATTAGGCGAGGTACGAGCCTGATGTGAGATTCGTGAATAGTGAAAGGCATGTATGAGGACAGTGGTCAGTAAGCCCAAAGATCGCTGTATCTGTTGAAGATGTACTTATCTCTTGGGCTTACTCAACATAAACCGATTTGCTTACTACTCATGCCTCGGAACTCGGCATTCGTGCGTAAGAAATCCTTTCAAGTACTCAAATACAAAAAAACAGTAGGGGGATTGTACCGATTTGTACCTGACGCACTCGCTACGCTCACTTGCCCTGGCCTGTTGAAGTCCAGTACATGATCAAGGGATCAATCTATCCCCTATGATGGTGCGGTCAGATATCATGCATAAGTACCCGCCAGCTATTGTTAATGCTTCAGTACTTACCGATATATCAAAATTGAAAGTACTGATACCTATCAATATGAAGTACTGGTATTTTATGAAGTGTCATACAGTACTAATATGGATTTTAATTGTATTTGATACCGATATATATAAATAGAATCTTCAGTAATTTTATTTTAGTGCTGTAAATCATTAATTTTAATAGCGGTGTGTTTTTATTCTTCTAGGGTTGAAAATTATCTTTCTTTGCCGTTAATTTTTCCTTGCAATATATTTTTCCAACAATTAGATTGCATTCCACACAACGAATCAACCTAACTTAATAGCGAGAGAAATCATGACTACTAACTTCAGCAAAATGACACGTGAACAACTTGATGCCATACAATTACAATTGTCAGAGGCAAAGAAACAACTAGATCAGATCGATGAGATGAAGAATGAAGTACAAGCATTAGCCGATAAGTATGGAAAGTCACTAAATGAATTACTCTCTATCGTAGGTGGAGGTACTAAGACTTCAGTTAAGAAGGAAGATAAGAAGTACTCAGTACAGTTAGATGGTAAGACTTTGAGTACCAGTAGTAAGCAACTTACCAAGGCTATTAAAGATACTGAGGAATACAAGAAGCTACAGGAGGAATATAAAGTTCTAGATACATTCCTACGGGCATATAGTACTGAGTACTCGCAGGATTACCCATTCAATGCCATCTATGAGGGCAATCAGTTCTACTTGGGTATGAAAGGTACGATGAACGCAGTTACGAAGAAGTACTATGCACAGTACCTAGCAGACAATGCTTTTACGGATAGTGCTGATACTAAGCAGGCGTTTAAGAAGCTTGTCAGTCAATGAAGCGTCTAACAGTAGACAGATATGAAGTACTGAATGATGCAGGAAAAGTTCAGTACTTCATTGATGGGCACGAAGTACCGAATCTTGAAGAGATTGAAGCCACTCACGATGATCGTAAACGGCTTCTGGTACTTGAAGTAATATTAGAGCAGGTAATGTAGAAGTACTCAAGGACGCTTGAGTACAAATATACTCAGTGAGTGATTTCGAAATATTGGTCTGGAGATAAGTTTTCAAGATGTAAAATATCAAAGACACTATTATCTTGGAATGATTCTTTTATTTTCTCATGATGATTCTGTAAAGCTTTTGCTTGTTCATTAAAAATCTCAATTTCGTCTAGTCCAAAAGGCGTCTGTTTGAACATATCATCGTAGAGTTTAGTGAATTCATTAAACATAAAAACTTGCTCTTTTCTTAAATATATCAACCTTTCAATGTTGTTTAGATGGGTGGTTTTTAATATCCACTTGTAAGATTTTAATTTGTTGTAATTGGTTATAACCCTATCACTTTGACGTTGATAATCATTCTTTAATGATTCTAGATGATTGTAATAGAAGGCCATATGTGGTGTCGCGTTCATTCTGTTGGGTATGGTAATGATATCTTGAGTTGGTTTTTCATGTGAATCCACTTCATTTTTGTTGGTTTCTTCAATTTCTTTGAATTGATTATGAAATAATTCATTAGCAATAACGTAAGCTAAATCTCGGTTCTTCCCATCAATCCATTTACGTGCAGTCTGCAATGCCATTATCGCAACAACGAATGTTCCAAATGTACTTAAACTACTAATCCAATCAGAATGACCTGCCCCCAGTATTAGATACAACCTTCAGTTAGTAATGTCAGTTGATTTTTCTTCATGCTTCCCGTTTCGCCAGCCTGCTGCAAATTCAGATGGCG
>NZ_DALYOQ010000089.1:0-15941 GCF_031974595.1 Pantoea sp. CTOTU46764
CTTTCGGGTCGAGGGCATCACGCAGGCCATCGCCGATAAAGTTAAAACAGAACAGCGTGACCACGAGGAAACCGGCCGGGAACATCAGCAACCACGGCGACACTTCCATCGAGTTGGCGCCATCGCTCAGCAACGCGCCCCAACTGCTCAGGGGTTCCTGTGTGCCGAGGCCAAGGAAGCTAAGGAAGGATTCGAACAGGATCATGCTCGGCACCAGCAAAGAGGCATATACCACCACCACGCCCAACACGTTCGGCACAATGTGGCGCAATACGATTTTGAAGGTGCTGACACCGCCGACCTGCGCCGCTTCGATGAACTCTTTGCGCTTCAGGCCCAGCGTCTGCCCGCGCACGATACGCGCCATATCCAGCCACGACACCATTCCGATCGCCACAAAGATCAACAGAATGTTGCGACCAAAGAAGGTCACCAGCAGGATGACGAAGAACATGAACGGGAAGGAGTTGAGAATCTCCAGAATACGCATCATCACCGAGTCGATTTTACCGCCCAGATAACCCGCCAATGAGCCATACAACGTGCCCACCAGCACCGCGATCAGCGCAGAGGCGATGCCCACCATCAGCGAGATACGGCCACCAATCGCAACGCGCACCAGCAGATCACGGCCCGAGGAATCGGTGCCAAACCAGTGACCGGAAACGGTATCCGGCGCGGCAGACATCATCGCCCAGTCGGTGTCGTCATATTTAAATTGCGACAACATTGGGGCGAACACCACGAACAGCGTGATCACCAGCAGCACCAGCAGGCTGATAAACGCCGCGCGGTTGTGAATAAAGCGGCGACGCGCATCCTGCCAGAGGCTGCGCCCTTCGACTTCCAGTTTTTCACTGAAGGCATCCAGAGCTTCGCTGTTTTTCTTACTTAACATCATGGGCGAGCTCCACAATCAGTAACGGATTTTCGGATCGATTACGGCGTACAGCACATCAACGATCGCGTTAAACAGAATGGTCAGCACGCCAACCAGAATGGTCAGGCTCATCACCAGCGAGTAGTCACGGTTCAATGCCCCGTTGACGAACAATTGGCCGATGCCCGGCAAACCATAGATGGATTCAATCACCATGGAACCGGTAATGATGCCGACAAAAGCCGGTCCCATATAGGAAAGCACCGGCAACATAGCAGGCTTCAGCGCGTGACGCAGCACGATACGGCGCAATGGCAGACCTTTGGCGCGCGCGGTACGGATGAAGTTTGAGTGCATCACTTCAATCATCGAACCACGGGTAATACGCGCGATGCTGGCGATATAGGCCAGAGAGAGCGCCACCATCGGCAGCAACATGTAATTCCATTGGCCGCCGTTCCAGCCGCCGCCTGGCAGCCAGCGTAAGGTAATCGCGAATACCAGCACCAGTAACGGTGCTACGACAAAGCTGGGGATCACCACGCCGGTCATCGCGACCCCCATCACGGCATAATCCCACAAACTGTTCTGCTTTAGGGCGGCGATCACGCCGGCCGTTACGCCCAATACCACGGCAAGGAAGAATGCCGCCAGACCAAGTTTGGCTGATACCGGGAAGGCGTGGCCGACCAGATAATTGACCGAGTAATCTTTGTATTTAAACGAGGGACCAAAGTCGCCATGTGCCAACTGCACCAGATAGCTCAGATACTGTTTGCCAATCGGATCGTTGAGATGGTACTTCGCTTCAATATTCGCCATCACTTCTGGCGACAGAACACGTTCGCCGGTAAATGGACTGCCGGGTGCCAGTCGCATCATAAAGAAAGAGATGGTGATGAGGATAAACAGCGTCGGGATGGCTTCAAGGAGCCGACGCAGGATGAATTTTAACATTGCCGTACCTACCAGGCTGTTGCTTCACAAAGTAAAAAGGCGGTGCCGCAGCACCGCCACTATCGATAGCCTGAGTGCTATTAATGTTTAATGATATACAGGTTTTTATCGACGGTTTTATCCAGCGGATCGTTGCCGGTATAACCGCCCACGTAAGGTTTCACCAAACGCGCATTGACGTAGTAGTAAACCGGCACAATGGTGCTGTCTTTATCCAGAATCTGCTCAGCTTTCTGATAATCCGCTACGCGCGCTTTATCGTCTGTGGCTTTAACCGCATCGTGGATAACTTTATCGAAGTCAGCGCTCTTGTAATGCGAGGTGTTACTGCTGCTGTCAGACAGCATGATGTTCAGGAATGAAGTCGGTTCGTTGTAATCCGCACACCATGCCGCACGAGAGACATCAAAGTTGCCCTGATGACGCGTATCCAGGAAGGTTTTCCACTCCTGGTTTTCCAGCTTGATGTTGACGCCGATGTTTTTCTTCCAGATAGAAGAGGCAGCGATAGCCAGTTTCTTGTGCAGATCGGAGGTGTTGTACAGCAGATTGAAGGTCAGCGGTTTATCCGCAGTGTAACCCGCTTCAGCCAACAGCTTTTTCGCTTCTTCGTTACGCTTGTTCTGATCCCACTTGAACCAATCCGGCGGTAGCAGTTCCATGCCATCGGTGGCTGGCGGGGTGAAGCTGTAAGCCGGTTGCTGACCTTGTGCCAGAACCTTGTTCACCATGATGTCGCGATCCAGACCGAGTTTCAGCGCGGTACGGACGCGTGGATCGGTGAATGGCGCTTTCTGGTTGTTAATTTCGTAGTAATAGGTGCACAAATATGGCTTCACCATCAACTCTTTGCCGTTATCACGCTGCAATTTTTTGAACAGCTCGATTGGCATGTTGTTGTAGGTGATATCGCTGCCGTTCTCAGAGAAGTAACGGTTAACGTCGCTGACTTCAGAGTTGATTGGCAGGAAGGTAACTTTGTTCAGAACGGTGTGCTCGTTATCCCAATACTGCGTGTTACGCACCAGCGTTACGCGTTCGTTGATCACGTGGGATTCAAGTTTGAATGCGCCGTTGCCGACCCAGTTCTGCGGTTGGGTCCACTGATCGCCAAATTTGTCGATAGCAGGCTTATACACCGGAGACATCACGGAGTTGATCAACAGCTTATAGAAGTACGGTACGGGCTCGCTCAGCGTCACTTCCAGCGTGTGATCGTCGATGGCTTTTACACCCAGCTCGGAAGTTGGCTTTTTACCGGCGATGATGTCGTCAACGTTGACGATGTGCCCGTATTGCGGATAGCTGGCGTATGGAGATGCGGTTTTCGGATCGACCAGGCGCTGCCAGCTGTAAACGAAATCTTGCGCGGTGACCGGTTCACCGTTGGACCATTTAGCGTTCTTACGCAGGTGGAAAGTCCAGACTTTGAAATCTTTGTTTTCCCAGCTTTCCGCCACGCCCGGAACCGGTTTGCCATCGCTGTCGCTGGTGATCAAACCTTCATACAGGTCACGCGCGATGTTGTCTTCGGGAACACCTTCAATCTTGTGGGGATCCAGCGACTGTACTTCATCGCCGTTACCGCGAACCAGTTCCTGTTTTGCTGCCAATTCAACGCCTGCTGGCACTGTTGCGGCCAGCGCGGCATTCCCTGCCAGCGCGCCGATTGCTGCTAATACACCCGCTGCAATCAGGCTTTTTTTTGTGATGTTGTTCATTATTACGCTCCAGTTTTATTATCTTTACCGGGTCGATTTAACGCCCGGCGTACCCCGTTTCCAGGTGATCTTCGCGTGTCTGAACGAAGACCCTAATCACCCTTCAGGGTTTACCACGGTAAAGTGCCGCCCGACTGTAGCGCCGGATCGGTCCATTACTCAATGTTTCTTTATGTAATAGTATTTCAACGCCAGCATGTCCTGTGGATCTTTACCGGTAAAACCGCCCACCCAAGGTTTGACCAACCGCACGCTAACGCGGTAGTAGACCGGTACGATTGGCGAATCTTTATCAAGTTGCGCTTCAGCTTGCTGATAAAGAGCGGCGCGCTTTGCTTCATCTGAAGTGGTTAATGTTTGCTGCATTAACTGGTCAAACGCCGAACTTTGGTAAAACGCGGTATTATTTGATGAACCGCTCAAAAGCATATTCAGGAAGGTTGAGGGCTCGTTGTAATCTGCGCACCATGTCGCGCGTACCACGTCATACTGCGCCTGGTGACGCGTCTCCAGCAGCGTTTTCCACTCCTGATTCTGTAATGTCACCACCGCACCGAGATTTTTTTGCCACATCGAGGCCGCAGCAATCGCCTGTCGCTTGTTCTGTTCGGAGGTGTTGTACAACAGCGTAAAACGCAGCGGGTTTTGTTGATTAAAGCCGGCATCTGCCAGTAACTGCCTGGCGCTGGCATTACGCTCGGATTGCGTTTGTTGCGCCCAGGCCGGTGGGGAGAGCGTGATACCGTGGGTAAACGGCGGCGTCAATTCGTAGGCAGGAATTTGCCCCTGGCCCATGATCTTCTGCGCAATGATGTCGCGATCAAGGGTTAACTTCAGCGCGGCGCGTACTCGGACATCATCGAATGGCGCTTTTTTGTTGTTGATTTCGTAATAGAAGGTGCACAGCAGCGGACTGATTTTGACCTCATCGCCGAGATCCTGCTGTAACTTTTTAAACAGCTCCGGCGGCACCACACTGTTGGTCATATCGGTGCCACCGCTGCGATAACGGTTGATATCACTGTTCTCTGAAGAGAGCGGCAAGAACACGCCCTCTTCAATCACCGTGTGTGCATTATCCCAATACTGCGGATTGCGTTTCACCACGATTTTTTCATTCACCACCCAGTCCGACAGCGTAAAAGCGCCATTGCCAACATAGTGTTGCGGCTGCGTCCACTGCTCGCCCCACTGGTCTATCGCCGGACGATAGACCGGTTTCATCGCACTGTGGGCCAGCATAGCAACAAAATAGGGAACGGGTTCAGAAAGGGTGACTTGTAGATGACGATCGTCGAGGGCTTTAACCCCGAGTTCAGCTGGCGCAGCTTTACCAGACAGGATGGCATCAACGTTGGCGACATGGGCCGCCTGTAAATAGCTGGCGTAAGGGGAAGCAGTTTTGGGATCGGCCAGGCGCTGCCAACTGTAGACGAAATCCTGGGCGGTAACGGGCTGGCCATTACTCCAGCGCGCATCTTCTCGCAGCGTGAAAGTCCAGATGCGCCCTTCTTCGCTTTGCCACTGCTTAGCGACACCGGGGACAAGCTGACCGTTATTATCGGTTTCAACCAGACCTTCCAGCAAATTACGCATGACATTGGATTCTGGCACGCCCTCCGCTTTCTGCGGATCGAGCGTTGCCACCTCACTGCCATTATTAATCACGATCCGCTGTAATTCTGATAATTGAGTGCCTGCGGGAATTTGTGCTGCCTGGCTTGAGGCCATTGCGCCTGTGAGACATAAGGCAAGCACTGAACGTATGGCCGTTTTCGCTACCATGCATTTCATCAACAAATATCAACCTTAATCATAAGCCTGATAGCCTTTAAGCAAGAAGCGTACACATTTGTCGCTATCAGATAAAAAATTTGTGATGTGCCGAAAATTATCAGAACCGATGCCCGCACGCCAAAGCTAAACTGCAAAAATGTTAGCAGATTCTCTTTTATCACGTTCTGGTAGGGAGGAAAAGTGTTAATTATTAGGATGAAATAACGATTAACACACTGATTAATATAAATATAAATTCGTTATCGCATATATTTTATTCATTATTGTTATTAAGTTATAATTTTTATGAATACAACTGCAAAACCATCACATTCCAACATAATGATTTCATCATCAAGCTAATGACTTTTCCGTCATGCTAATAAGAAAGAATTTTACAGAGTATTTATCTGTGATAATTATCACAATTTAATGTGAGTTACTGGATGCGTTTATCAGGATTAGTAGTAAAAGTGATGCGGAGGTTAATGCGTTAAGAAGGATGAATAAAATTACCAAAATGGTGCAATTAAGTCTAACGTTGCACCATTGTGGATCGCATTGCAGGTTAAGATTAAAAATTAAGGGCTACTAATTGAGTAATCCGGGGAAAATTGATTTCATGCCGGTGACAACAAACTCTATGCCCAATGCCATTAACAACAATCCCATGATACGAGTGATAACGTTGATCCCGGTTTGGCCAAGTACTCGCACCATTAATGGTGCAGCGCGAAACAGCAGCCAACAGCAAAACGCGAAAATTGCAATCGCGATACTAAAGCCAATTAGGTTCTGCCAACTGTGATAACGCGTACTCCAGACGATGGTTGAACTTATTGCGCCGGGACCGGCCATCAACGGTAAAGCCAGCGGTACCACACCAATACTTTCACGAATGGCGCTCTCTGACTTCTCCTGCTTGTTCTGCTTATCCTCACCCAGTTTTCCGCTGATCATCGACATCGCGATGGTGACGACCAGAATCCCACCGGCAATACGGAACGAATCTATCGAAATACCAAACAGATGCAGGATGCCATCACCAAGGAAAAGTGACGTCCACAGGATAATGGCGACGGCCAGGTTCGCGGTGAGGTTGGTTTTGTTGCGCTCAACCACACCCTGATAGCTGGTCATACTGATAAAGACCGGGATGATACCTACCGGATTTACCAGGGCAAACAAACCGACAAAAAACTTAATGTAGCCGGATAGATCAAGTAGCACGGGGTTCAAAGTGGGCTCCGGTAAAGTCTGAGTAGAAAAACGCGCTTAATGTAGTGCATAAGCCGGGCGGAAAACCAGAGGCGCCAACAGAAATTTATGCTGCCGGCAAAGCTTTAAGTCAGTTCTTTCAACTACTGTTAAAGTTGGGTTATGGCAATGAAGCCAGCAGGTACCGCAGATGTGGCACATCACGCTAACTTTACTTGCAAAAGTTAATGCTGAAAGGTGTCAGCTTGGATCAGGATTGATCTGTATCAAAATTTACCTACCCCATCAGGGGTAATCTTACCCCGTCGAAACAACTTCCTGACGCTTAAGCATCTTGACCAGGAAACCCTTTTAGTAAGCAAAGGCAAAACAGTCGCCAACCTGACCAAAATATAAGCATAGCGTGACTATACTTCTGGATTCAGGCTTGTTTACTAAAAGAGTTTAACTTCCTTCAGGAGAGCACTATGGCCGTTACTAATGTTGCCGAACTTAATGCACTGGTTGAACGTGTAAAAAAGGCACAGCGTGAGTACGCTAATTTTAGTCAGGAACAAGTTGATGCAATCTTCCGCGCTGCCGCACTTGCTGCTGCAGACGCACGAATTCCTCTCGCCAAGCTGGCCGTTGCCGAATCAGGCATGGGTATTGTTGAAGACAAAGTGATCAAGAACCACTTTGCTTCTGAATACATCTACAACGCTTACAAAGACGAAAAAACCTGTGGTATCCTCGCCACTGATGACACCTTCGGCACCATTACCATTGCTGAACCGATTGGCCTAATCTGCGGTATCGTTCCAACCACCAACCCAACCTCTACCGCTATTTTTAAAGCGCTGATTAGCCTGAAAACCCGCAACGGCATTATCTTCTCTCCGCATCCACGCGCAAAAGATGCAACCAACAAAGCCGCAGATATTGTGCTGCAGGCAGCGATTGCGGCAGGTGCACCAAAAGATATTATCGGCTGGATTGATACCCCTTCTGTCGAGCTTTCAAATCAGTTAATGCATCACCCCGATATCAACCTGATCCTTGCAACCGGTGGTCCGGGCATGGTGAAAGCCGCCTACAGTTCCGGTAAACCGGCAATTGGGGTGGGTGCGGGTAACACGCCTGTCGTGATTGATGAAACTGCTGATATCAAACGCGCTGTGGCGTCTATCCTGATGTCGAAAACCTTCGATAACGGTGTGATTTGTGCTTCTGAACAATCCGTGATTGTGGTTGATTCGGCTTATGACGCTGTACGTGAACGTTTTGCCAGCCACGGCGGCTACCTGCTGCAAGGTAAGGAGCTGAAAGCCATTCAGGATATCATTTTGAAGAATGGCGCGTTAAACGCCGCGATTGTAGGCCAGCCAGCGACCAAGATTGCCGAATTGGCCGGAATTAGCTTGCCTGCAACTACCAAGATTCTGATTGGTGAAGTTAAACTAGTTGATGAATCTGAGCCATTCGCACATGAAAAACTCTCTCCAACCTTAGCGATGTACCGTGCGAAGGATTACCACGACGCGGTAGATAAAGCTGAAAAACTGGTAACAATGGGCGGTATCGGCCACACCTCATGCCTGTATACCGACCAGGATAACCAAATCGAACGCGTGCACTACTTCGGCGACAAAATGAAGACCGCGCGTATTCTTATTAATACACCGGCGTCACAAGGCGGTATCGGTGATCTGTACAACTTCAAGCTGGCTCCGTCACTGACGCTGGGCTGTGGTTCATGGGGCGGTAACTCCATTTCTGAAAACGTGGGACCAAAACATCTCATCAACAAGAAAACCGTGGCCAAGCGAGCTGAGAATATGTTGTGGCATAAACTTCCAAAGTCTATTTACTTCCGTCGTGGCTCACTGCCGATTGCCCTAGAAGAAGTGGCAACTGATGGAGCAAAACGCGCCTTTATCGTTACTGACCGCTTCCTGTTCAATAACGGCTATGCGGATCAGGTGACCCGCGTACTCAAATCACACGGTATTGAAACCGAAGTGTTCTTTGAAGTCGAAGCTGACCCAACGCTGAGCATCGTCCGTAAAGGTGCAGAGCAGATGAACAGCTTTAAACCTGATGTGATTATCGCACTCGGCGGTGGCTCACCGATGGATGCAGCAAAAATCATGTGGGTGATGTACGAGCATCCTGAAACGCATTTCGAAGAGCTGGCACTGCGCTTTATGGACATCCGTAAACGCATCTATAAGTTCCCGAAAATGGGCGTCAAAGCGCGCATGGTTGCCATCACGACCACTTCCGGTACCGGTTCAGAAGTTACACCGTTTGCCGTGGTGACGGACGATGCAACCGGCCAGAAATATCCATTAGCGGATTATGCGCTGACGCCTGACATGGCCATTGTTGACGCCAACCTGGTAATGGATATGCCACGTTCACTCTGCGCCTTCGGTGGTCTGGATGCGGTAACGCACTCACTAGAAGCCTACGTTTCCGTATTAGCGAACGAGTATTCTGACGGCCAGGCTTTGCAAGCACTAAAACTGCTGAAAGAGAATTTGCCTGCCAGCTATCGCGATGGCGCGAAAAATCCAGTTGCTCGCGAACGTGTTCACAATGCGGCGACTATCGCGGGGATTGCATTTGCTAACGCCTTCCTGGGTGTATGTCACTCAATGGCGCATAAATTGGGTTCTGAGTTCCACATTCCTCACGGTCTGGCAAACGCCCTGCTGATTTCAAACGTCATTCGCTACAACGCCAATGACAACCCGACCAAGCAGACGGCTTTCAGCCAGTACGATCGTCCACAAGCACGTCGTCGTTATGCTGAGATCGCCGACCATCTGGGACTTTCCGCTGCTGGCGACCGTACCGCTCAGAAAATTGAAAAACTGCTCGCCTGGCTTGAAGAGATGAAAACGCAGTTGGGCATTCCAACCTCTATCCGCGAAGCGGGTGTGCAAGAGGCAGACTTCCTTGCGAAAGTTGACAAGCTGGCTGAGGATGCATTCGATGACCAATGTACCGGTGCGAACCCACGCTATCCGCTGATTGCTGAGTTAAAACAAATCATGCTGGATACCTTCTACGGCCGTGAATTCTCTGAGTCACTAAATGAGAAAGCTGAAGAAGTTAAAGCCGAAGTAAAAGTTGATAAGAAAATGAAGAAAGCGTAAAGCGCTTTTAAACAAAAAACCCGCTACGGCGGGTTTTTTTATGGCTTGCTGATGAGTTAGGCCTGGGGCGATTGTGAGCCATATATCGCCTGAAGGGAACCTTCATCAATCGCCTGCTTATAATGTTTACGGCAGACCGATATATAGCGCTCATTGCCACCAATCACTACCTGCTCGCCTTCGCTAAAAGGCTTACCCTTTGCGTCGAGACGAAGGACCATGCTGGCTTTTCTGCCACAATGGCAGATAGTTTTAAGCTCAACCAGCTTATCCGCCCATGCCAGTAAATATTGGCTACCCACAAACAGCTCTCCACGGAAATCCGTGCGCAGGCCATAGCAAAGCACTGGAATATCCAGATTGTCGACAACATCAGATAACGCTTTCACCTGTTCGCGCGTCAGGAACTGGCTTTCATCGACTAACACACAATGCACGGGTTGCTTCGCATGCTCTGCCGCTATTTCTTCATCGAGCCTTGTCTCATCGTTATATAAAAATGCAGGAGACGAAAGACCGATGCGTGAACTGACTTTACCTGCACCAAAGCGGTTATCAATCTCGGCGGTATAAACCAGCGATCGAATCCCGCGCTCGTGGCAATTATAAGAAGATTGCAGCAAAGCCGTTGATTTACCCGCATTCATCGCAGAGTAATAAAAATAAAGTTGAGCCATTAGAAAATCTCATCGTAGCCTATATCTGTTGCGCCGCAGTTTACCATAAAGCTGTATAACTGTAGCGATGCATTATTTTTATCATTTGCTCAAATTAACATCACCATCAAGATGGATATCATAGCGCCTAATAAAGAGAGCACGTTTTGACAAAGTAGCGATTAAGCCGATATTTTATTCGTTTTAATTAAAGCCGAAGCGTCAGGGTTAGCGTGGGCTAAGCGTTCAGCCTACTAAGCCAGTTAAAAAAGATTGCCAGATAAGTAAATATATTCTGAATAGCGTTATAAAATCGCACTCCATTTTTATTTTTTACGTTTTGCTTTTAAATCCGGCTATTGCAGTTATTTTTTTGCACCACTATTATGAGTCGGCAGAACAACCTCCATTTATTATATTTTGAGATTAGGACAATGAGCGAAGCACTTAAAATTCTTAATAATATCCGTACATTGCGCGCACAGGCTCGGGAATGCTCTCTGGAAACATTGGAAGAGATGCTGGAAAAACTCGAAGTTGTGGTCAATGAGCGTCGTGAAGATGATACTCATGCACAAGCGGAAAATGCAGAGCGCACACGCAAGCTTGAACAGTATCGCGAAATGCTGATTGCCGATGGTATCGACCCAAATGAGCTATTGCAGGCATTATCTGAAACGAAAGTTCCGGGTAAAACCAAGCGCGCTGCACGCCCCGCTAAATATTCTTATGTTGATGAAAACGGTGAAAACCGTACCTGGACTGGCCAGGGCCGCACGCCTGCTGTGATTAAAAAAGCAATTGAAGAACAAGGTAAACAACTGGACGATTTCCTACTGTAATCATTCCAGCGCGCAGAATTGTAATTAGTTCACTACTAATTCACTTTGACCAGGCAAGAAAAAGGAAGCCAATGGCTTCCTTTTTTAATGCTTAATTATTGTTGATAGAAGCGGCGATACCAATCAACAAAATGCTGTACACCCTGCTCAACGCTAGTTTGAGGACGGAAATTGATCGCCTGATACAGAGGTTGTGTATCAGCGCTGGTACCCAGCACGTCGCCGGGTTGCATCGGCAGCATATTTTTCTTCGCTTCAATGCCCAATGCCTTTTCCAGCGACTCAATATAGGTCATTAAGCTGGTCGGCTGGCTATTGCCGATGTTGTAAACGCGATAAGGTGCCGAACTGCTTGCAGGCGAACCAGCTTCAACTGTCCAGCTATCATCCGGTTGAGGAATTACATCCTGCAAACGCACGATCGCTTCTGCGATGTCATCTATGTAAGTGAAGTCACGCGTCATTTGTCCGTTGTTATAAACGTCAATTTGCTCTCCCGCTAACATCGCGCGAGTAAACTTGAACAACGCCATATCCGGACGGCCCCACGGACCATAAACGGTGAAAAAGCGTAATCCCGTAGTAGGCAGCTGATAAAGATGTGAATAGGTATGCGACATCAATTCGTTAGCTTTTTTAGTGGCCGCATAGAGTGAAACGGGATGATCAACGGAATCTTCCGTTGAAAAAGGCATTTTGCGATTCAGTCCATAAACTGAACTGGATGAGGCATACAGAAGGTGGCCGATTTTATGATGCCGGCAGCCTTCAAGAATATTGAGATGACCGATTAAATTTGCTTCGGCATAAGCATGGGGATTTTCGATCGAATAACGCACGCCGGCTTGCGCGCCCAAATGTATAACACGTTCAAAAGCATGTTCAGCGAATAAAGAAGAAATGGCCTGGCGATCCGCCAGGTCCATTTTTAAGAAAATGAAATCAGGATATTGCGTGTTCTGGTCTAAACGGGCCTGCTTAAGGCTGACATCATAATAGTCATTCAGGTTATCGATACCGACAACCTGGTGACCAGCCGCCAGCAAGCGTTGACTGACGTGAAATCCAATAAAACCTGCCGCGCCGGTAACCAGAAACTTCATACATCCCTCATTATTCTACGATTTTAATTGATGCTCCGCGGCCAATTGCATAGTACGTGAAACCGCGCTTGCTGATACGTTCCGGATCATACAGGTTACGACCATCAAAAATCACGGGTTCTTTTAACGCATTTTTGATGACGTCGAAGTCTGGCGCACGGAAGTTTTGCCATTCAGTACAGATAACTAAGCCATCCGCACCCTGCAGCGCTGCTTCTTTAGTGCCCATCAACTTCAGATCGTTACGATGGCCATAAATGCGTTGCGCTTCATCCATCGCTTCTGGGTCGAAGGCCTGAACCGTTGCACCGGCTTCCCATAGTGTCTCCATCAGCACACGGCTGGAGGCTTCACGCATGTCGTCAGTATTCGGCTTGAACGCCAGTCCCCACAAAGCAAAGGTTTTGCCGCGCAGATCGTCACCAAAGTGACGCTTAATAAAGGTTGGCAGCTTATTCTTCTGCGAATCGTTAACGTCTTCTACCGCCTGCAGCAGACGCGGAGTGTAGCCGATTGACTCAGCAGTACGAATCAGCGCCTGCACGTCTTTCGGGAAACAAGAACCGCCATAGCCGCAGCCTGGATAGATGAAATGATAACCGATACGTGAATCTGAGCCGATACCCTGGCGAACCTTCTCAACGTCGGCTCCCAAACGTTCTGCCAGGTTCGAGATCTCGTTCATGAAGCTGATTTTGGTTGCCAGCATGCAGTTAGCCGCATATTTGGTCAGCTCTGCACTGCGGATATCCATCAAAATCATACGATCATGATTACGGTTGAACGGCTCATATAGCTCGCGTAACAGCTCAACCACTTCATCATTATCGGTACCGACAACGATGCGCTCAGGACGCATGCAGTCATTAACTGCTGCACCTTCCTTGAGGAATTCCGGGTTTGAAACCACGTCAAAGGCGATGTTTACATCACGCTTTTGCAAAGTTTCAGTCATCACCGCACGAACGCGATCCGCTGTACCTACAGGTACAGTTGATTTATCGATAACAACTTTGTGATCGTTCATGTGCTGCGCGATGGTGCGCGCAACAGCTGTCACATATTTCAGATCGGCAGAACCGTCTTCATCCGGTGGCGTACCCACGGCGATAAACTGCATCACGCCATGATTAACGCCCTCTTCCGCATTCGTGCTGAACTTCAGGCGACCCGACTCGTAATTGGACATAACGAGTGGCGTCAGGCCCGGTTCAAAGATCGGAATATTGCCTTTCTTTAAGTTCTCGACTTTCTTTTCGTCGACATCAATACAGAGAACGTCATGTCCGACTTCGGCCAACACCGCAGCCTGAACCAGACCGACATAGCCGATACCAAATACAGTGACTTTCATTGAATTATCCTGTGTTTATTGAGTTACTTTTTGTTGCCTACCGCGCCTTCGAGCCACTGAGTGAAATCTTTACCCAGGACTGGATGGCGAACGCCGTACTCAACAAACGCTTGCATGTAACCCAGTTTGTTACCGCAGTCATGGCTAACACCGTTCAGGTGATACGCTTCAACGGTCTCTTTTTCCATCAGCATTGCAATGGAGTCAGTCAGCTGAACTTCACCACCTGCACCTGGAGGCGTTTTCGCCAGCAGTGGCCAGATTTCAGCGGACAGCACGTAACGACCTACAACGGCCAGGTTTGATGGGGCTTCAGAAGCTTTAGGCTTCTCAACCACGCCAACCATTGGCGCGCTCTGACCTGCAGAGAGATCGGCACCCTGGCAGTCAACCACACCGTAAGCGGTTACATCAGCAACCGGCTCAACCATGATCTGGCTGCGGCCGCTCTCTTCGTAGCGCGCCAGCATCTCTGCCAGATTGTCTTTGGTTGGGTCAGATTCGTATTCATCGATGATGACGTCTGGCAGGATTACGGCGAATGGCTCATCGCCAATCAGCGGATGTGCACACATTACTGCGTGGCCCAGGCCTTTCGCGATACCCTGACGAACCTGCATGATGGTGACGTGTGGAGGGCAGATTGACTGGATTTCATCCAGCAGCTGACGCTTAACACGTTTTTCCAGCATAGATTCCAGCTCAAAACTGGTATCAAAGTGGTTTTCGATGGCGTTTTTAGAAGAGTGTGTAACCAGCACAATCTCGTTAATGCCTGCTGCAATGCACTCATTCACGACATACTGGATCAACGGCTTATCGACCAGCGGTAACATCTCTTTTGGAATAGCTTTGGTCGCAGGCAGCATACGCGTGCCGAGGCCTGCAACTGGGATTACCGCTTTTTTAACTTTAGTCTTATAGGCAGACATCAAAAATACCTCTCTTAATAGGCCGTTCAAGTTAATACTTGATATGTCGGTTTAAAAACGAAATGAGTATATCAGTTACTATCAGGTGGATTTATCCTGGAAGAAGTTAATCCACGGAATTTAGGACTATTACCCAAGTGTAAAGCTTGCCCCTGGTCCTGTCTTCAACCCGTGGAAAATTTAAATCCGACGGGTCATTCTTCGGCTGATAGCATCAAACGTAGCCTGCCCCCAGCGCCCCAAATATGGCACTGCCAGGCGTCGGCACGTTGACTGATTTGATTGAGATGGGTGCTGCCCATAGTACCAAGTGGCACCCCATTACTGAGTTGGATTTGATGAGTATTGATATGCAATGTGGCATTCAGTCCCGCTGAAACCAGGATCAGATTTTTTAACTGGCGATGGTAATAGCCCACCAGCAACGGGAACTGTCCGCTGAGATTGGCTTGCCGTAACAGCATGTTGACCTGCCGTAGTAACCCATTTAATTCAGGCAATCGCTGCTTCTGGCCGGAGAGTTGCTCCTGCAGCAAGCCATTGAACAGGGCACGCAGCAACAGCGCGGCTAACACGCCATTATCGCCAGCGCGTGTCACATCAAGGCAATAGAATGCCAAATCGTTATCTGACAGCGCCGCGATATCCAGCACTAAACCCGGCTGTTCCGCCATGGTGAGCTGGCGGTAATTGATTCGGCAATTGGCGATAGTTTGCTGCACCGGCGGCTGGAGCTGTTTGAGTAATTTAGAGGCCGCCAACGGATCGCTAACCAGCGCATCCCAATCCTGAAAGAGCTGCTCATCCTCCTCCACTTTGGAGGTAAACATTGAAGGATAGAGACACTCGAACACCGCTTCACGGAAACGTTCAAGATTTTTGAGCGGTTTGAGCAGCACATCCTGCACCCCCAAACGCAACACATGGGCGATATCCGCCATATTTTGTGTGGCGGAGATAATCAAAATGGGCACATTGTTGCCGCGCGTACGGAGACGCTCAACGAATGGGATACCGCCCATACGCGGCATTTCAAGATCGCAAATAACCAGATCGACTGACTGCGCCGATAATAACGTTAAGCCATCAACGCCATCACCTGCCTCAAGCGTACTGGCGCCTAAGCTGGTTAATAAGTTGTCTATCATTGAACGGAAAACGACCTCATCTTCGACAATGAGTATCTTTTTGCCGATTAGCGGTTTTTCCATTCTCTCCCCCTGCGTACCAGATAATTCAATAGTGGTTCATAAAATGCAGTTGCGCCTTTCAGAATTGGCTGAAGTAGCAACACCTGTGAATGAACAACCTGACTATCTGCCACGGACCAGCGGTAATAGTTCATCCATTTTTTTCTCA
>NZ_DALYOQ010000089.1:15951-18476 GCF_031974595.1 Pantoea sp. CTOTU46764
CAACGGCGGCCCTGCCAGCCGCAATGGCTTCTTCTGCACGATGAAAGTCCAGTGTGGAAATTTGTGGACAAAACGGCTGAATCAGCAGATCCGGCGGATCGCCCGCCATGCGGTTACGTTTCAGGCGATTTTCCAGAACCTGGATGGATGTCGACATAATCTCCATCGCACCCGGCGTTTGATTAGCACGGCGTTGCGTCAGGCCAATCAGGCGTTGACGCAGTTTTTTTCCCCAGCTCAGCGCTTCAACTGCCGCCGCCTCTTCACCGCTTTGCGGCGTAACTGACAATAAATCTTGCTGCATCAGGTGCGCGTCATGCTGTAAATCCACGGCGATAACGATGTCAGCACCTAATGCACGGGTTAATGAGATCGGTACTGGATTTACCACCGCACCATCAACCAGCCAATACCCATTGTAAGCAATGGGTGGTAATAAGCCTGGCATACTACAGGACGCACGCACAGCTTGATGCAAATCGCCCTCGGTCAACCACACTTCACGTCCAGTACTCAGATTGGTTGCTACCACGCCAAACGGCTTGGCGCACTCATCGATCAGATCGTTAGGAATCAGCTGGCGGATGTGACTAAACACTCGATCGCCACGCAATAAACCGCCGCGTTGCCAGGAGAGATCCATCAGTCGGATGACGTCCCAATAGCGGAATGCGCTCACCCATTTTTCCATCACGCCCAGCCGTCCATTCACGTAAGCCGAACCGACCAACGCGCCAACAGAACATCCCGCCACCACATCGATTTCAATGCCCGCACGTTCTAGCGCATTGATCACGCCGATGTGCGACCAACCTTTGGCAGCACCTGAACCTAGTGCCAGCCCGATCCTGACTTTTCTCATCTCACCTCATGATTGGCATGGTACGTAGCATCACGCCTGACAGTCGGCTACCATAGCGCACGCTTTAGTTTACTTTAATCACTTCCAGGAGATGACGTGTCTGAAAAGTGCCCTTGCTGCAGCGGAAAGGAGTATAGCCTATGTTGCCAACCCTTTCTGAATGGCCAAGCGAACCCGTCCAGCGCGGAGCAATTGATGCGCTCACGCTATACCGCCTACGTCGTGAAAGATGCCGCGTGGCTGGCGCAAACCTGGCACTCCAGTAAACGCGTGGCTGACCTTGAGACGCTATTATCCGAAAGTTTTGCCGGTACTGAATGGCTGGGCTTGAATGTAACTCGTTGTAATCATGGAAGCCATGAGAATGAAGCCTTCGTGACGTTTTTTGCGCGTTACCTCGAAAAAGGACGCACTTCAGCCATCTATGAATGTTCGCGCTTTCTTCGCGAGGATCAACGCTGGTACTATGTCGACGGAACAACGCCTGAGTTGGGACGTAATGATCGCTGTCCTTGTGGCGCCGATAAAAAATACAAAAAATGTTGTGGTTAATCTGGACAGATACACAACGGCTTTACCATTCATCGCTTTGACAGGACTCTGATCGAGATGCAAGCGCAAACCATCCAACGAAAAGTTTTACGAACCATTTGCCCTGATGCGAAAGGTTTGATCGCCAAGATCACCAACATTTGTTACAAGCACGAACTCAACATTGTGCAGAATAATGAGTTTGTCGATCACCGTACCGGCCGCTTTTTCATGCGCACCGAGCTGGAAGGCATTTTCAACGACAACACTTTGCTGGCCGATCTCGATAGCGCACTCCCAGTCGGTTCTGTGCGTGAACTGCAAAGTGCCGGTCGTCGTCGTGTGGTGATTCTGGTGACCAAAGAGGCGCATTGCCTTGGCGATCTGCTGATGAAAAGCGCATTTGGCGGTCTGGATATGGAAATTGCTGCAGTCATCGGTAACCACGAAACGCTGCGCTCATTGGTGGAACGTTTCGATATTCCATTTGTGTTGGTGAGCCACGAAGGCCACACGCGTGAAGAGCACGACAACCGCATGGCGGATGAAATTGACCGTTATCAGCCTGATTACGTGGTGTTGGCGAAATACATGCGCGTGTTGACCCCCGCCTTCGTGCAACGTTATCCAAATCAGATCATCAATATTCACCACTCCTTCTTGCCAGCATTCATTGGCGCGCGTCCTTATCATCAGGCTTATGAGCGTGGCGTCAAAATCATCGGCGCCACTGCGCACTACGTGAACGATAACCTCGATGAAGGCCCAATCATCATGCAGGACGTGATTAACGTCGATCACAGCTACACCGCAGAAGAGATGATGCGTGCAGGACGCGACGTTGAGAAGAATGTATTGAGCCGCGCGCTGTATAAAGTGTTAGGCCAGCGCGTGTTCGTTTACGGCAATCGCACGATCATTCTTTAACCACTTCGGCGCTGAACTGCACAACTCTTCAGCGCCACGCGTAAAAAGTGGGCAAACAGTTTTTATTTTCAGTGACGGCGCTTTACAGGCTGAGTGCATTTGTTATGATGCGCCCCGCTTTAAGACGCAATGATTCAGGCCAGTGGTGGGATTCCCGAGCGGCCAAAGGGAGCAGACTGTAAATCTGCCGTCACAGACTTCGAAG
>NZ_DALYOQ010000090.1:0-3532 GCF_031974595.1 Pantoea sp. CTOTU46764
GGAAATCCGTGGAGCATTAGTACGTCTCTATCGCCCTCTTCGGCTGTATTAAATCCTTCCGCAAGCAACCGCTCAAGTGCTGGCACGCACCACAAAGTGCCAGTCCATCATAATGCGTTGAGCCGGCGAATCAGGTTGGTCGATCTTATTCAGCAGCAAATCGAACGCTTCGCGCCCCATATCGCGCGACGGCTGCGCCAGCGTGCTCAGTGGCGGCGTGACCATTTCGGCGAGGTCGGTGCCATCAAATCCGGTCACCGCAATATCCTGCGGTACGCGCAGTCCGGCGGCGTGAATCGCTGAGAGCGCGCCCGCCGCTAAGGTATCCGACACCGCGAACACGGCATCGGGACGCTCGGGCGCTGCTAGCAAGGTTTCCATCGCCTGTTTACCGGCATTAAAACTCAGATCGTTGGCGTACGTGATGGCCTGCCAGCTGCGCGCTTCCTGCCTAAGCTGCTGCTGATATCCCGCCTGCCGCAGCTGCGCATACTTATAGCTGAGATCGTGGTTGATTAACGCAATACGCTGTCGTCCCCTGCCCGCCAGATACGCCACTACGTGTTTTGATGCCTGCACATCATCAATGCCGACGCAGGAGACATCCCCGGCATCAGCGTATTCCGCGCACTGAACCCACGGCGTTTCGCCAATCAGCTGTGCCAGTTCTGGCAACTTACTGAACGCATCCATGGTGATAATGCCATCCACCATTTTACCGGCCAGCAATTGCAAACTGGAGCGGGAGCGCTCAATGTCTGAGCCAGAATTACACAACAGAATGCGATAGCGGTTCTGCTCCGCCTGCTCCTCAATGCCTTTTACCAACTCGGCGCAGAAGGGATTGGAGATATCCGACACCATGACGAGAATCATCGAGCTACGTGCGGTACGCAACTGACGCGCTAACAAGTTTGGCTGGTAATTACTCGCTTTAATGGCTTGCAGGACTTTCTCACGATTCTGCGCTTTTACCGTGTCGCTGTTATTCAGCACCCGTGAAACTGTCGCCACAGAAACGCCCGCTAAGCGGGCGATTTTTTGGATGGACATGCTTGAACTCTTGCTCAGTCAGATACTACGGAGGCTATCATAATTCCGCGCCCACCTTAATCGTGCGACTCTGTCGCGCTCAAACCCAGCTGCGCGCGGATGCTGGCCACTTGCTGCGGTTGTGCGGCGAAGTCATCGAATGCTCGATCGGCCACCGGAATGATGTGTCGACGGATGAACTCAGCGCCCTCGCGCGCGCCGGTTTCCGCCTCTTTCAAACAACATTCCCACTCCAGCACCGCCCAGCCGTCATAATCGTACTGCGCCAGCTTGCTGAAAATAACCGGGAAATCGATTTGTCCGTCACCGGGTGAGCGAAAGCGACCAGCACGATCTATCCAGCGCTGATAACCGCCATACACGCCGCTGCGCCCGTTCGGCAGATACTCGGCATCTTTAACGTGAAATGCCTTAATGCGCTGATGGTAGATATCGATGAACTGCAGATAGTCGATATGCTGCAAGTGCAAGTGGCTGGGATCGAACAAGATGTTGCAGCGCGGATGATTATTCACCAACGCCAAAAAGCGTTCAAACGTCACGCCATCATGCAGATCCTCACCGGGATGGATCTCGTAACACACATCAATGCCGTAGCGGTCAAACTCGTCGAGCACCGGCAACCAGCGCCTTGACAGCTCTGAGAAGGCTTCACTCAGTAGCTGAGGATTGTGCGGCGGCCACGGATAGAGATACGGCCAGGCCAGCGAACCGGAGAAGGTGGCGTGGGCCTGCAATCCCAGCCTGGCCGACGCGGCTGCCGCCAGCTTCACCGTCTGAATCGCCCATGCGGTGCGCTTTTCCTTGTCACCGCGTAAAGCGGCGGGGGCGAAGCCATCGAAGGCGCTATCGTGCGCAGGATGGACAGCAATCAGCTGGCCTTCCAGGTGCGTCGATAATTCACTGATCTGCAAGCCGTAGTTCGCCAGTAAACCTGTCACTTCGTCGCAATAGGTTTGACTGGTTGCGGCGCGCGACAGATCAAAAATCTTCGGGTGATTACAGGGCACTTGTAGCGCTTTGTAACCGAGCGCAGAAGCCCATTGCGCCAGCCCTTCCAGCGAATTAAACGGTGGCTGCGGGCCAATAAACTGCGCGAGAAAAATTCCAGGTCCTTTTACCGTTTTCACGTACACCTCCAGTCAATCAAACCTCTTCATCCCGATATTTAAAGGTGAAGAGGAAAAGAACGGCGATCGCTGCCGCCGCAATCGCGGGGATCCACCAGAATGTTGCCCAGTTTTGCGCCGTGCCTTGTCCGGCAATCAGGCGGTTGTAGAGTGCGCCGGAAATCTGCGAGCCCAGCAACATGCCGATACCGTAGGTGAACATCACCACCATGCTTTGCGCCTGCCCTTTCACTTTTTCCCCCGCGATACGGTCGGTGTAGATAAAGCCCACCACGAAAAAGAAGTCGTAACAGACACCGTGCAGCAGAATGCCCATGTAGATCAGTGCGCGGCTTTCATCGTTCATCCCCATGGCGAACAACGCGTAACGCACAAACCACGCCACCATGCCGACCAGCAACATGTATTTGACGCCGAGACGGCGGAACAGCAGCGGGATCACCAGCATGAAGAAGATTTCCGACATCTGACCAAAAGACATCGCGGTACTGACGTTACTCACGCCCGCATCCGCCAGCCAGGACGCGGTGTAGGCGTAATAGGTGCCGAGCGGGATGGAGATCAAGGTGGCGCAGAGCGCAAAGACGAAGAAGTGGCGAATTTTCAGCAGCGCGAAGGCATCCGCGCAGAACAGATCGCGCACTTTTAACGGCATGCCTTTCGCCGGTGCTGGCGTATGCGGCAGCGTCAGGCTGTAGATCGCTAACGCCACGGAACAAATCGCGGCCAGAGTGAAAATCCCGGTGCTGGAGGCGATGCCGGTGACACCAATAAAGATGCCCGCCACAATCCAGCCAATGGTGCCAAACACTCGTACTACCGGAAAACTTTTGTCGCTGCTGGCCAGGCTGTGAAAGGCGATGTTGTTGGAGAGTGCCAGCGTCGGCATAAAACAGAGCGTGTAGCCAAACAGCAATCCGATCAGCAGCGCACCGTTTTCAGCCACCAGCGCCGCCGGAACAAACCATAAAATCACCGCGCCCGCCAGGTTCATCACCGCCATGACTTTCTGCGAAGGAAAGAAACGGTCGACCAACATGCCCAGCACAAATGGCGACAGTATCGAGGCGATCGGCCCCGCCGAAAAGGCGTCACCGATCAGCAATGACATGTTGTGTTGCGTCATCACCAGCCCGAGCGTAACGGACCAGCTTCCCCAAATGAAAAACTGCATGAACATCATTAACGACAAGCGGGGAATCAGCAGACGCTGCTGCCTCACCGCGATTTCAGAACCTGTAGTTGTCGAAACCATGCTGACCTCACGCCGAAAAAGAAATCGATTACATTCCACAGAAGGACATAAAGTAATCGATTACTTTAAGCCGTTCTCGGTGACCGATCACAAT
>NZ_DALYOQ010000090.1:3542-7323 GCF_031974595.1 Pantoea sp. CTOTU46764
CGTCTCGGCCTTGATCGATAGACTTGTATTGGAAGTGAGCGTGCGCGCAGCCTTGCAGATTTGCACTATCCTGTGCGGAAGAGATTTTAATGACTATTCAGGGGAACAAGATGAAAGGTGCCGATAACGAGCATGAAAACAGTGCGGAAACGCTGCTGCAAAGCGGGCAAGCATGGAACGGCCAGCATATTGAACACTATCCCGCCGGTAAGCCCGAGATCACCGTGATGAAGATGACGATTCCTGCGCATTCCGAGCTGCCGTGGCATACGCATCCGATGCCCAACACAGCGTATATTTTATCCGGCTCGCTCACCATCGAGGACAAAGCCAGCGGCGAGACTAAAACTTTCAATGCAGGCGAAGCCTTTAATGAATCCATCGACATTGCCCATCGCGGCTTCACCACCGACCAGCCTGCCGAGCTGATCATTTTCTATGCCGGGGTTGCAGGCATGGATCTTTCCATTCCGCTGCCGGGTGAAGAAGCGGAATATTAATTATTCAGCAGCGCCTGCTTAAACGAATAGATATGCACCCGCGCCGCCTCTTCTGCCTGTTCGGCATTTCCCTGCTCCAGCGCGGCAATGATCGCTTCGTGTTCGGCGATCACTTCGTTCATGTGCGCAGCGCTGGAAAGCGTGGTGGCCCAGAAACGCTGTGCCTGCGCGTGGATGATGCTGAGAATATCGGCCAGACGACCATTGGCGGCGATATCCGCCAGCACCTGATGAAATTCGCGGTCCAGCAGCATCATCTGTTCGCGATCGCGTGAAGCGCTGGCATGAGCAATGCGCTGATTCATCTCCCGCAAATAGGCGATCTGCGCTGCATTGACCCGCTGCGAGGCCAGCCGCAAGCACAGCGCCTCATTCACCAAACGCACCTCAATTAACTCCAGCGCATCGTCAATCGACAGCGGCGATACCATCACGCCCTTGCGCGGGATGATCTGCAACAGCCCTTCCGTCTCCAGCCGATGCACCGCCTGATTCACCGGCGTTCTGCCCATCTCAAGGTCATCCATCACCTGCGCGATATTGAGATAGTCGCCCGGTTTGTAGCGCAGCGTGATCAGCCGGTGCTTGAACGCCAGATAGGCGCGCTCATTAAGCGAAATGCTCTTCGGTGTCGTCGGCGAGCTCACATTTTCAGCCATCACATTACTCATCGCGCAAATCCTTATTAGGTAACTGAGACATATTACACAAAAACCTGGCATGAAAATGGCTAGATTGAAATCACAGTGAAATTTCACACGCATTTCTCAACTGGAGATCTATCCCATGCAATTACGGTTTACGACAGATTACGCCGATGCGGCACTGCTGGATGTTGAGGTAAATCAATTTGTTATCGCGGGCTGGGTTGGACGCGATCAGGAAGCGGTGCTGCACCATATCAGGGAGCTCGAAGCGCTCGGCGTGCCCGCTCCTGGTGCAGTGCCGCTGTTTTACCGTGTCGCGACCAATCAATTAAGTCAGCAAACGCAGCTGGAAGTGGTCGGCGATCAAACATCCGGTGAAGCCGAACCCTTTGTGTTTTTCCATCGCGGCGAATATTGGGTTTCGCTGATTTCCGATCACACCGATCGTCATCTGGAAACCTTCAGCGTGGCGCTATCGAAACAGGCGTGCATCAAACCGGTTGCCGGTCACGCGTGGCGCATGTCCGAAGTCAAAGCGCACTGGGATCAACTGGAGCTGCGTGCCTGGATCAACGTCAACGGAGACTGGGTAACTTATCAGCAAGGCGCCCTCGCCTCTTTGCTGACACCACTTGATCTGCTCAGCCGCTATTTTTCCACGGGCCAGGTCGCGGAAGGTTTTGCCATGTCGTGCGGCACGCTCAGCGCCATCGGCGGGATTCGTCCTGCGAGTGAATTCCGCATGGCGCTGCACGATCCGGTGCTGAACCGCACGCTAGAACACACCTATATCACTGGCTCGCTGCCGGTTATCGCCTGAGGTTTCCTATGACAACGTTATGGCAAGCGAGCCAGCAGCTGCTCGCCGGGCAAATCAGCCCTGAAACCCTGACCCAGGATGCGCTGCGTGCCATCGCAGCGGAAAGCGGAGAAGGCAAGCGCGTCTTCACTAAGGTGTATTCCGATGCTGCACGTCAGCAAGCGGCACAAGCCAGCGCGCGCTGGCAGCAGCAACCGCCGCGCAGCGCAATTGATGGTCTGCCTATCAGCATCAAAGATCTGTTCGATGTCGCCGGAGAAGTGACCACCGCTGGTTCCCGCTTGCTGAGTAACGCCAGTGTAGCCACGGCGAATGCCAGCTTAGTTGATCGGCTGCAGCAGGCTGGTGCCGCCATCGTTGGCAAAACCAATATGAGCGAATTCGCCTTCACTGGCCTCGGCGTCAATCCGCATTACGGTACGCCCGCCAATCCGTGGCAGCGCGCGCAGCAGCGCATTCCTGGCGGTTCCTCTTCCGGTGCGGTGGTGGCGGTGAGCGATAGCATGTGCCTGGCGGCGGTCGGCACCGATACCGGCGGTTCGGTGCGCATTCCAGCGGCGCTGTGCGGCCTAACTGGTTTCAAACCCAGCGCCAGCCGCATCGATCAACGCGGTACGCTGCCGCTGGCGGCGTCGCTCGACAGCATCGGCGTGATCGCCCACGACGTGCTCAGCTGCTGGCTGCTCGATAGCGTGATCGCCGCTCAACCGCTGGAGCTCGATGAGCGGAATCTGTCAGAGGCACATTTCGTGATTCCGCAGACGCGGGTGCTGGTTGGTCTTGACGAGCACGTCAGCGCCGCCTGGCTGCATGCGCTTGATGTGCTGCGCGCGCAGGGCGTGAAAATCACCGAGCTGCCGCTGCAAGAGCTGGCAGAACTCGACACCATCAACGCACGCGGCGGCATTACCGCGTGGGAAGCCTGGCAATGGCATCAGCATTACGCCCAATCTCAGCCGGAAGCATACGATCCGCAGGTTCTGACGCGCATTCAACGCGGCAGTTTGCTGAATGAGGGTGATGCCGCCGAACTTTACCAGCTGCGCGCCAACTGGAAACAGCGCGTCGAGCAGGCGGTCGCGCCCTTCGACGGCATATTGATGCCAACGGTGCCGCTGATTGCGCCGACGCTGGCCGAGCTCGAGGATCCCGCGCGTTATATGCAGGTCAATCTGCTGATGCTGCGCAACACCAGCGTGATCAACATGCTGGATGGCTGTTCAATTTCTCTGCCTTGTCATCAGCCCGGCGCTGCGCCGGTTGGCCTGATGCTCTCTTCCACCCATGGCAACGATGCTGCATTACTCAGCTGGGCTGCCGCGATTGAAACCACCCTGAAACGGAGTAGCTGATCATGACTCAACCCCACGGCATGCTGTTTGTCGCCACCAATATCGATGCTGCAGATGAAGCGGATTTCAACCAATGGTACGACCACGAACACGTTGAAGAGCGCGTGGCGATCAGCGGCTTTCTCAGCGGTACGCGTTATCAGGCGGTGGATGCCAAACGCAAATACCTCGGCCTGTACGAAACCACATCGCTGGAAGCCTTTACCAGCGCGGATTATCATGCCGCCTTCACGCGCCAGACCGAATGGTCGGTGAAGAATCTCAACAAGATGGTCAATCCGATGCGCCGCGTGTGCGCCATCTCCCATCAGCATGGACAAGGCACTGGCAGCCATCTGGCGGTGCTAACGCTGAAAGCAGGTACAGATGTTGCATCGCTGGGCAGCTGGCAAAACAGCGTGCAGCACACGCCGGGCTACATCGCCTCACGTTTGCTGACGCCTGACACCACGCTGAGCTCGC
>NZ_DALYOQ010000090.1:7333-17790 GCF_031974595.1 Pantoea sp. CTOTU46764
CGCCGCTGCCACGTGAAACCAGCGCAACGCGACCGATGCATCCGATGCTGCTGCTGATCTGCCGCGACGCGCAGGTGTGTAAAACCCTCGCCGCCGACGCCGCGCAGGCGCTTAACGCGGATGTACAGCTCTACTCCCTCAGCTGGCAGTTAACCAAACAGGAGATGGCTCATGGCTAATACCGACTCAACGTTGCCGCACGCTTCCGGCGCGCGCGCCAGCCACAGCAAAACCGGTCGCCTCGCGGCGGCCAGCTCCATCGGAACCGCGCTGGAGTGGTATGACTTCACGGTCTACAACATCATGGCGGCGCTGGTGTTTAACCACGTATTTTTCCCCAGCTTCGATCCGCTGGTCGGCACTATTCTGGCGTTTTCCACCTATGCGGTCGGCTACATCTCCCGTCCGGTGGGCGGCTTTATCTTTGGTCATCTCGGCGATGTCGCCGGGCGTAAAGCGGTATTGATCACCACATTAGTGATTATGGGCGTCACCACCGCGCTGATGGGCCTGCTGCCCGGCTATGCGGTATGGGGCATCTGGAGTCCGGTGCTGTTGGTGGCCTTGCGCTTTGTTCAGGGCATTGCATTAGGCGGCGAATGGGCCGGTGCGGTGTTGCTGTCGATGGAGCATGGCGATGCCAACAAGCGTGGCCGTAACGCCTCGTTTGCGCAGGTGGGGCCATCGTGCGGGACCTTGATTGGCACCGGATTTATCACGCTGGTGACGGTGGCCTTGAGCGGCGAGCAGTTTCAGGAGTGGGGTTGGCGCATTCCGTTCCTGCTGAGTCTGCTGCTGGTGATGTTTGGTTTATGGCTGCGTCGCGGCGTGGAAGAGACACCGACCTTTGTCGCGATGCAGCAGGCGGAGAAAACCACCCATACGCCGCTGAAAGAGGTGTTTGTGCGCTATCCGCGCGAGCTGCTGATCGCGGGCGGTTCACGCATTGGCTCTGACGTGCTGTATGCGCTGGTGGTGGTATTCACTCTCACTTACGTCACCACTGTGCTGCAGCTGCCGCGTCCGCTGGCGTTGATGGCCACCATGCTCGGTGCGATCGGCAATGCGATCACGGTACCGATGTTTGGCGCGCTCTCCGACAAACTCGGCCGTCGCCCGGTTTACATTGCCGGTGCGCTGCTGGCCATTGTCTGGTCGTTTGTATTCTTTGTGCTGCTGGATAGCTCACAGCCGGTGCTGATCGTGCTGGCGGTGATTGGCGGCTTGCTGATTCACGCGGTGATGTATGGACCGCAGGCGGCGTTTGTCACCGAACAGTTCCCCAGCCACGTACGCTACGCCGGATCGTCACTGGCTTACACGCTGGCGGGCATCATCGGCGGCGGCTTTGCGCCCTTGATCATTACAACCTTGTACAAAGAGATGGGCAGCACGCTGTGGGTATCGCTGTATGTCAGCCTGGCATTACTGATCACGCTATTTGCGCTGTGGAAGGCGAAAGAGACCGCGCATCGCCCGCTTTAATCAGAGAGGTGTTTGGCGAGGGATTGCCAGACTTCAGCAGAGGGGAACAACAAGGCGCGGCACGCGCGACCTTATTAGTGCAGTTTTTTCGCCAGGATACGAATGGCTTTCTCGCAGGCAACTTTGGTTTTGCTATCAGTGGAACGCAAACTCAGGCGATACAACGCGCCAATAAGTTCCTGAACGGTAAGCGCTTCATCAGGACGAAGGATACGTGTCACCACCCTTCCCACCAATGCGCGAATCTCTTCCGTAATATCTGAATCTTCGTCTTTCACTTGCCCTCCGGCTTTACGCTTCGCTTATTTAGGAAGTATCCGCCTCCTAATTAGACAAATTTTAGTCCAGCAGCTTCATTACTAACTTGATGGTCTCAGGTTCATCTTTTACATCCGTGATCTTGCCCACAACGCGCATGCCAAAGGCGATACAGAGAATCAATCCGGCGGCGGTATCGACATCCAGATTGGGCGTGACCGATCCATCTTCCTGGCCCTGTTTGAGTAACGAGGCGAGGAAGTTTTTATTGCGTATGACCGCTTCACTGACCAGTTGCGAGAGATCGTCATCCAGCACCTGTAGCTCCACCGCGCTGCCCACCACTAAACAGCCGGTGCGACCTTCCACCGCCCGCGCGGAATCGAGGTAAAACTGCAGTAACTCGCTGAGCTTCTCACGGCCCGTGGTGAACTGCGCCAGACGCTGACGCAGATCGGCGTTACGCACCGAAAGGTAGCGTTCAAACACCAGCAGAAACAGGCTGCGCTTATCTTTGAAAGCCTTATAAATGCTGCCCGCCGTCAGCCCCATCGCCTCGCCCAAATCATTCAGTGAAGCGGCATGAAACCCCTTTTGCCGAAAAACAATCATGGCTTTATCCAGAGCCTGTTCGATATCGAACTCTCTTGGGCGGCCACGCTCTCTGTTTTTCATGTCGGTGGTTGGCGTTTTGCTCATAGCGGATGGCATTGGGTAATGCGGGTTTCCAAAAGTTGACGGAAATGTCTTATCGGTGGTTACTATATCGCAACAAACCATTGTTTGTATAGACAGGTAGACGTAACGCCTTATAGAGCAATGAGTTAGCTTGTAAAGCCTGACTTTATCACCGCTCCACCTCACGCAATTTCAAATCTTCGAGTTAGCTCACAGCCCTGCCAGGCAAATCGCAAATCCTGTGCCAGGATTAATTCACCCGCTGGCATCAGGCCAGCAAAGGGGAGCACACATTAACCACTAACCAGGGAGTTCGACATGAACGAAGATCGTATTAGCGGCAACTGGAAGCAGTTCAAAGGTAAAGTGAAGGAAAAATGGGGCGACCTGACTGATGATGATATGACCGTGGTCGAGGGAAAACGCGATCAGCTGGTCGGTAAAATCCAGGAACGCTACGGTTATGAAAAAGACCGTGCGGAGAAAGAAGTCAAAGAGTGGGAAGATTCGAATAAGTTCCACTGGTAAATCCTGACGTTATGCCGGACAACCCGTGTCCGGCATGCAACCATCAGTGCTGCGTTGAATCATCCGCCGCGACGTTCTTAGCCCTAAAGCTCATCACGTTTTCTTCAGATTTGTCAGCGTTGTCGGCTGTGCTGCTGCTCTTGACCAACTGTAAAGCCAGTCGGGCAACCCGCACATCTTCCGCCGTATCACCGGCATGAATCATCTTCTCTAATTGCGCGAGTAGCGTGGTGCGCGAGACCGGTGCATCCTGATTAAATAATTCAAGCACGGCATCACCAATCGCAATGTCGCATAGCTGTTTATCATTACTGTTTTTCATGGGCTCTCTGTAACCGTCTAAACCAATCCTGGCCGGAGGATCCTGACGTGGCTGAGCATACCCACTGAGAAAAAAACGTCAAATATAAAAAAATGTCGATGCAATCGAAAATGCATCGACATGAAGCGCCAGACATTACACGTCGAGTTTGCGGCCTGTCAGCCACTCCACCATCGCGGGATCGCGGTGCGAGAAGAAGGCGATGAGATCCGCCAGACGATCCGGCTGGAAGTTGCTGACGCCAATCGCTTTGATCTTGCCTGCCTGCTGCAACTCTTCCATCGCCCGCCACGCGCCGTGCACATCGCCGTACGGCTGGTGAATCACCTGCACATCGCCACCGTGTTTATTCACCACATCTCGCCACTGGCGCGCCATTGCCAGCCTTACGCGCCAGCTGTCCTGCGCTGGCATGGCGCTGGGTTTATCCGGGATGTTATCGCCATAGAAGATCAGAATAGGAATTTTGGTCAGCGCCATAAACTTATCCAGCGCCACCGGTTCACCCTTCAGCGTATCGAACGCGCTGGGCATCGCTGGCGGTAATTCATTTTCTGGAAACACAAAGCCGCTGCCCGGTTCAAAGGCGACGATCGCTTTGACCTTGCTGTTTTTCATCGCGGTGTACCAGCCAGGTCCGCCGCCCTGCGAATGGGTAAACAGAATAGCGGGACCGCTTTTATCGACCACGGCGGAGAGCGCATCCGAAATCACATTGACGTCAAACGGCCCGGTATTGGGCGTCATCTGGCGGAAGTATTGGTTCAGCGCCTCTTTGTCCTGTGAGAACTGCACGCCTTTGAAGAAGGTGGGCCACACGCCGAGGCGGAACTGATTGAACCACAGCTGCTCATCCGGTTTCGGCGTTAGCGTGCTCTCCACCGTACTGCGACCGGCGCTACCGCGACGCGGCTGATCAACCAGATAGGTGGCAAATCCGCGCCGCAGAAAGAGGTTCTGGAAGCCTTCGCGGCCATCCGGCGTGCTTTCCCAGGTGCGGGAAAACTGCCCGGCGCCGTGCAGCATCACGATGGGATATTTATGCGCATGCGGTGGAGTTTGATAAAATACCGCCGCGTGATCGCCATGATTAGTCTGGCCTGCGGCATCCAGCGGCTTTTTGGCATCGAACTGCCCTGGCGCGGTTATCACCGTGCCGCCCGCCGCAAAACTACCTTGTTCCTGAATCACTAAAGGTTCCGCCTGTGCGGCGGCGATAAAGCTGGTCGCCAGCAGACAGATGCTCCAGATTTTAAGCGTATTTTTCAACAATCTTTCCTCTCTAATCAACAGCTAACCTAGATTGCCAGCAATGCGCATTCCGCGCGTTCCGCCGCCGCAATTTCCCCATTGGCACGCAACAGGTTCGCCAGCTGCTGCAACTGGCCGCGCGTGATCCCTACGCGCAAGCTGGCGCGCGTATGTGACAGCAGCTGCGATTCTGCGCCCGGCGTGGCGGCCAATGCGCCGACTGTCGCCAGCTCGCGGCTTTGCCAGTCAAGGTTGTCACGGGCAAAAATATCGCCAAACAGATGGGTTTGCAGGAACTGGTTGATCACCGGTGCGAAGTCGAAAAGTGGTCCTTGCACCGGTGCGCCAGAAATTTTGGTCTGGTTATCGGTGCCCAGCTGACGCAGCGCATCGCCCACCGGAACCGGCTGCACCGGCTCTTTGCCCACTTCATCCCTGATACCGCGCTGCTTGCGCGCTTCCGTGACTTTCATCAGCGCGCTCAGCGCATTGAGACTACGCGGGAAACCGGTATAGGCATACAGCTGCACCAGGATCTCTTTGGCTTCGTTTACCGTCAATCCGGCGTCCAGCCCCTGTTTAAGTGCGCCATCCAGCATTTCCATATTGCTGGTTGCCATAAACGCCGCCATCAGCGGAATGGCTTGTTGACGTGCCGAGAGCGTCTCGGGCTGCATTGTTGATGTATTCATATGAAGGTTTTCCTCGTTTCAGTGGTGCGACTTTGCCGTGGTGGCGGTGATCGCCATGACCGCACTCGCCACGGTAAACAGCGCGATAATCCAGCCCATGGTCCACGGCGTGCCGTCGCTTAACAGCGCCAGCATCAACGATGAGATGATGCCGCTGCCGTATTGCAGCGAGCCAATCAGCGCCGAGGCGGAACCCGCCATATTCGGCACCGCATCCATCGCTGCCGCAGTTGAAGTGGCGGCGATGATGCCGTTCATCGAGAAGAATACGAACACCGAGAGAATGATCATCACGATGCCGCCGAACTGCAGTTTGCTGCAGAGCGCGAGGATCAGCGCCGCCACGGTGGCGGTTAACACCGCACACTTCAGCAGCGACTCAAGCGGATAGCGATGCACTAAACGTCGGTTGACCATGCTCACCGCCATCAAACCCACCACGTTGACCGCAAACAGCCAGCCATAGTGCTGCGCATCAATGCCGAAGTAAGAGATGTAGACAAAAGGCGAGCCGGTAATAAAGGCATAGGCCGCAACGTAATAGCACGCCACGCACAGGGTAAACCGCATGAAATGGCGATTTTTCAGCAGTGCGAAATAGTTGCGAAACGCGCCTGGCAGCGAGGCTTTCACCCGTTTCTCCGGCGGCAAGGTTTCCGGCAACCAGCAGATCAACATCAGCATCACGCCGCCGATAGCCGCTAAAAGCCAGAAGATGGCATGCCAGGATGTCACGCGGATCATCTGCCCGCCCAACAGCGGCCCGGCAATTGGCGCAATCGCCATAATTACCATCAGCGTCGAGAGCATCTGCGCAGCACGCGAGCGAGCAAACAGATCGCGAATCATGGCGCGCGCCAGCATCGGTCCGGTACAAGCGCCTAAAGCCTGGAACACACGCCAGAACACGATGTGGGTGATGTCAGTGGAGAGCGCACAACCCACTGAGCCGATGACAAACAGTGTCAGGCCAATAAACAGCGGCGTTTTACGGCCGAAGTGATCGCTCAACGGCCCCCAAATCAGCTGGGCAATACAGAAGCCAATGAGAAATCCGGTGATGGTGAGTTCCGCATCGCCGTGCAGCTCGCGCGCCATGATCGGCATGGCGGGCAGATAGATATCCGTGGATAGCGAGGTGATCGCCATCAACGCACTTAAAATGAGAATAAACGGCAAACCGCGCGATTTGACGGTGAAGGATTGCGTACGCGTTGAGGCGTGATCCATGTTGAATTCCAGAGAGATCGAATTCGTCCATGTTAGCGGATGGTATTGTGAAGATAATGGCCTGAAATAGTATTGGGTCTATGAGGTTGATTCATTAATACGAGGTCGTCATAAATGGCGATCGGTTGTACATGGCGTTAATCCCTGCCTCATGAGACACTCTGGCTTATTTCGTCAAAATGACCATTTCACGCCATGAAAACCTTTCTGATTATTGTGCCCGACGGCGGCATGCTGTTCGAAGCGGCAGGTATCGCCGACATCCTGATGCGCGCCAACCAGCATCTTCCGGTTGGCGTTGACCAGCAACGCTATCGCGTCAGCCTCGCCACCACTCAATCGCATCAGGTGATCCACGGCCAATCCGGCCTCAATCTATTAGCCGACCTCAAACTGGCCGATCTCGATCCGCGCAGTGCGTGGGACACCATCATGATCACCGGACGCGGCGACAGCGCGGAAGAAGGCAATATGGTGGTCGATTTCATTAAGCTGGCGGCTCCGCATGCGCGCCGCGTAGTGTCGGTGTGTGGCGGCGCGATGCTACTGGCGGAATCCGGCTTGCTGGATGGCCGCCGTGCCACCACGCACTGGCGCTTACTCGATACCTTACAATCACGCTATCCGGGCATTCAGGTGGAAGGCGGTCCGCTGTTTATTCAGGACGGACCGATCTGGACCTCCGGCGGCGTCAGCTCGGGCTTTGACCTGACACTGGCGCTGGTGGAAGAGGATTTCGGCTTTAGCGTGGCGCGCGACATTGCGCAGGATATGGTGATGTATTTGCGTCGTCCCGGCGGACAGATGCAGTTCAGCCGGTTTCATCTGCAAAGCCCGAGCGCCATTGGCCCGATTGGTGAATTGCAGCGCTGGATCCGCGCCAACCTCGCTGACGATCTGTCGGTGGAGAAGCTGGCGGAACGCGTTGCCATGAGCCCGCGCAACTTCACCCGCGTGTTTACCCGAGAAATCGGTGCGCCGCCCGCGCGCTATGTGGCCGAAGCGCGCCTCGCCGCCGCGCGTGAAAAGCTGGAGCAAAGCAACGACACGCTGGATCGCATCGCACAACATACCGGCTTTGGCAGCAGCATCAATTTACGTCGCAGTTTTGAGCGCCAACTGCATCTCACGCCGGGCGAATATCGCCAACGCTTTCACTGCAGAAAATTGGCGTAAAGTGATCCTTTTTTGGCGTTTACGCCATCACACCATCGGCTTAGAGTGACTCCAGCATCCTCGGAAAAGGAGTCAATCATGACTAAGATCGGCATCAACGGCTTTGGCCGTATCGGACGTAACGTTTTTCGCGCAGCGCTGGGCAGCGATGATATTGAAATCGTCGCCATCAACGACCTCACCGACAGTAAAACCCTCGCGCATCTGTTGAAACACGATTCCCTGCTCGGCAGGCTGCCGGCAGAAGTGGAAGCCGGCGAAGGCGAATTGCGCATTGATGGCAAAGCAGTGCGCGTGTTCAGCGAGCGCGATCCGGCGAATATTCGCTGGCGCGATGTCGGCGTGGATATCGTGATTGAAGCCACCGGCTTCTTCACCGAACGTGACAAAGCCGCCGTGCACATCACCAGCGGTGGCGCGAAACGCGTGATTATCTCCGCGCCGGGCAAGAACGATGACCTGACAATTGTGTTGGGCGTCAACGATCAGCGTTACGATCCGCAGCAGCACTTTGTGGTGAGTAACGGCAGCTGCACCACCAACGGCTTAGCGACAGCGGCGGCGGTGCTGCATCAGGCGTTTGGTATTGAGCACGGTTTAATGAACACCACGCATGCTTATACCAACAGCCAGGTACTGCACGACCAGCCAGAGAAAGATCTGCGTGGTGCGCGGGCGGCAGCGCTGTCGATTGTTCCTTACTCAAGCGGTGCGGCGAAGGCGCTCGGTCGGGTGATTCCGGAGCTGGATGGTCGATTGACCGGCTATTCCCTGCGCGTGCCGGTGCCGGTGGTTTCGATTGTGGATTTAACCGTGACGCTGAAACGCGATGTGACAGCAGAAGAGGTGAACGACGCTTTTAAAGCGGCGGCGGCAGACGGTCCGCTGAAGGGGATTCTCGGATACAGCGACGAGCCGCTGGTATCGAGCGATTATCAGGGCGATGCCCGTTCATCGATTATTGATGGGCTTTCGACGCTGGTGATTGGCGGTAATCTGGTGAAGATCCTTGCCTGGTACGATAACGAATGGGGTTTCTCGAATCGTTTGGTGGATTTAGCACGGTTGATGGCACAACGCGGGTTGTAAGGTAGGGTCGCCATTAATGGCGACCTTTTCACCCATAACTCCGTTACTTCAATCCAATCGCATCCTTCAGGGTAAAGAACAGATCAGTCTGATCGGTCAAGCCGACCACGTTGGCCGCATGCGGGCCATATGCCGCAATACGCACTTGCGAACCAGTGTGCTCCTGCGAATCCTCTTCTGAATTGCCATAGCTGATGGTCATCACCGCACCATCTTTGGTGTTCACCGCCTGCGTCAGGCCCGGCGCTTTGGTGCCGTTTTCCACGATCTGGCTGCTGTGCGCGTGATCGGCGGTCACCACCACCAGCGTGTCGCCGTGCTCGCGCGCAAATGCCAGCGCCTGCTGCACCGCTTCATCCAGATCGACGGTTTCACCAATCTGACCGCATGGATTAGCCGCATGATCTTGCTTATCAATCGACGCGCCTTCTACCTGCAGGAAGAAGCCTTTCTCATTAGTGCTCAACAGATCGATAGCTTTTTTGGTCATCTGCGCCAGCGTTGGTACCGAAGCTGGACGCTCTTTATTCACTTCGCAGGTCACTACCGGCTTATCAATGTTGCCATGATAGCTGGCTTTCGGTCCCTGCCAGCGAACTGGCATATTGCCGTCGGCGAACAGGCCAAGCACCGGTTTATTCTGATCTGCCTGCTGAATGGCGTTCATGCCATCCAGATTATCAATCCATTGATAGCCCAGCGCCTGTGCCTGTTCGCGCAGGGTTTTGCCCTGATACTCGCCAGCTTTGGCGGTTTCGCCGAAGGATTTCGCGCCGCCGCCTAACGTAACGTCCGCACGGGTTTTCAGCATCTGCTCGGTAATCGAGCCTTTACCGCCCTGCTCCAGCGCATTGGTTGGGCACAGCTCGCTGGTTTTCTCCGGGCCGTAGCATTTGCGCGAGGTGACGTGGGCGATTAACGCTGCTGGCGTGGCGTCCTGCAGCTCAGCGGTGGAGACGTTGCCGGTGGCTTTACCGGCGGCTTTCGCCAGCTCAAGAATCGTTACCTGATCTTTGCCGTTCACGTCGACGCCAATCGCGCCGTTATAGGATTTGGTGCCGGTGGCCCACGCGGTGGCCGAGGCGGCGGAATCCGTCACGTAATTTGGCTTGTGGGTTTTCTTGTCTAATGAATAGTGCGTGTATTGACCGGTAAGCGGCAACGCATCAAGACCGGGGAAGAAACCGCCTGCACCACGCGCCTGATTACGCGCGGCGGTGATTTCCGAATCTCCCATGCCGTCACCAATCAGCAGAATCACGTTTTTCGCGGTGCTATTGATTAGTGAAGCTTTCAGCGCTTCAGTCTGGTCGCCAGTGAGACGACGCGCGCCGCCGTGCTCAGTGAAATCGCCAGAAGCGGCGCGGGAATATTGCGCATCTTCTGCCACTGCTGATGTCGCGATCAGCGAAGCCAGCAGCGTAACCGTAAAGAGAGGTATCTGTTTCATTTATAAGCATCCTTATCCATAGATATAACCAAATGTTTCCGCGGACAAGTCTGCGACAGTGCGGTGACATTTTTGTGACAGAAAGGGAATGATTTGATGACAGAATCACCATGATGAGCAGGCTAACGGCAATACGCTCAGAGCTTAAGCGAATAGAACAAAAGGAGAAAATAGCACTTGACCCTTTTCAGCGATCTCCCTATAGTAGCGCCCCGTTGACCCAGCGCGGTTGACAAAAAAATGTGGTGAGGTGTCCGAGTGGCTGAAGGAGCACGCCTGGAAAGTGTGTATACGGCAA
>NZ_DALYOQ010000091.1:0-10678 GCF_031974595.1 Pantoea sp. CTOTU46764
TGAGATCGCCAAACAGGCTGGCGTCCAGCTGCCCCAGACCGTTTAATTTCGGGTTCACTGTGATGAGATAGGGACTGCTGCTGTCGCCCGGGACGAAGTAGCCATTGTCACTGGTGGGGAGCGGATAGGCGCTGGTATCCACCGCTGAAGCACCATAGCTGCCCAGAGCCGATGGTTTTACTGCGCTGCCTGACGCCAGTTCAGCGGCCTTACCGAGGTTCGCGTTGCCCTGTTGTTTGCCATTGTGATTTGAGAGCCCAACGGCTTCAGGCTGTGCATTTTGCAGCGATGTGCCACCGTTGACCTGCTGCAGGGCATTTTGCAGCTGGTCGCGCCACTCCGGGGAGTTTATGGCTATGCTGCTTGTGGCAGCGAGTTGCTGACGCTGCTGTGCATTCACCTGACTAACAGCAGCTAAGTTATTTAATGCTGGCGCATGGATTGTTGTTCCAACCAAGCCGGCATTGGGTGTTGAGCTGGTATTGCTAATATCACCGTTGAAGCTGGCATTAACGTTGCCGCCAGCCTGAATTACGGAACGTAATGCATCTCCGCTATAAATCGTTTCAGTTTCAGGTGTCGAAGTTAAGAGATAGGTCACAGTAGCTGATTGAGCATTAGTAGGAAAAGCGTCCAGGTCGCGATCGCTTTTAAGTTTGTTGTTCCCAATTCTGCCGTTGTAGGTGTAAGTCAAATAAGTGTTGCTTACACCGTTAAACCAGGACTGGTTATTCAGGGTATTTCCCTGAAGCGACATGGAATTACCCGCCAGTAGCGTGCTGGCAAGGTTGTTGAGTTGGATGGCAGAGACATCAAGATTTCGCCCTGCAGCTATGCGACCAGCATTACCATCAGCTTGGGCGTTAAGTGTTGTAGTTTCTGTGAGATAGCGTTGAACGGCACCTTGCGCATTAGGAGCCAGGTATGAATAATCGTCAATTGAACCATTCCCCTTACCAAAGCTGCCGCCCGTCCTGACGGAAATAATGTAATAGCCTAAATCAGAAATTTTCAGCTGGTCGAGCCGGTAAGTTATAGATGGACCGCCAATACCTGTTGCTAAACCAGATACAGGTTGGTTCTTTTCTTCAACTCTCAGACCATCGCGCTGATTTAGCAGGCTTCCAGTTCTGACGGTGATATCACCATTCTGCGACTCAATGGTTCCCGAGGTATTGATCACCTCACCATTAGCATTCCCCGCCGCGTCGCGCTGCATCCACAGACTGTTGCCTGCCAGCATATCGCCACGCTGGTTTTTAATGCTGTTGGCGTACAGGTAGAGATTCTGCCCGGCGTAAAGTAACGCCGTATTAACAATGCTACCTGGCGAGGAAATGGTGAGGCTGTCACGCGTGCCGGTGAAGCCATTGAGTGCTACGTCGCTGCGGCTGGCCAGCGCAATGTTGCCACCGCCCTGCAGCGTGCCCGCGCTGTTCATATTGATGCGGCTACCGCTCAGGCTGCTGTCGCCGGTTCCGGTTGTGAGCTGGCCGTTGTTCGTCAGGTCGCCGCCAGCACTCAACGTCAGTGCCTGCCCCTGTAACGTGCCCTGGTTCTCAATCGCACCGTTACTGCTGATAGTAAGGCGATTACCGGCTGCCAGCGTGTTGCGTGCGGTAAAACTGTTGATCAGTTTCAGCGTGGCATCGCCCAGCGCTACCACCTGACCCAGCTGATCAAAACCGGTGCTCTCCAGCAGCAGATTGCCGCCGCTGAACAGCTTACCCGCTGCCTGCTGCGTGACCTGGCTGGCCTTAACGTTCAGCTGATTGACACCCAGCAGCGTGCCGCTGTTATTGAGCTGGCCATAATTAACCGCCAGCGAGCCACCCTGCGCAGTTCCCTGATTCAGCAGTTGCGAGCCGGTGAAGGTTCCCTGCTGATCGGCCAGCAAGGTGCCGCTGTTGCTGGCGGTGGCAGCATTCAGCGTCAGATGCGCTGCCTGCAACCAGCCGCTATTGACGAGTTGAGGCGTTGTGAGCGTGAGCTCGCCCGCAGACAGCATTTTTCCGCTATTAGTCGCGCTGCTGCTGGCGGTGATGCGGTTAGTTGCCCCCTGAATCAGGCCGTAGTTATACAACTCAGGCGTGGTCAGCGTCAGACCGCTCTGGCTTATCAGCGTCCCGCTATTGTTGTTGGTGATGCGGCCACGGGTGGTCAGCAACAGGCTCTTATCACCCTGCAACCGCCCGTTGTTAGTCAGTGTTCCAGTGGTGATCGTCAGATCACCACCCTGAATGCGGCCATCATTGCTAACCGTCGCCGCCTGAAGATCCAGTTTGCCACCCGATAACAGCGCACCGTTTTGCTGCTGCGTCAGCGTGCCGCCGAGCACTGCCGTCAGTCCGTTAACGCCGGAGATTTCTCCACCGTTGGTCAGCGTCGTGCCTTTCAGCGTCAGGTTTCCGGCAATCCACTGCCCCTGATTAGTGAGGCTGAGTGCGTTGAGCGCGGCGTTGCCGTTCGCCGTGATTTTGCTGCCAGAGGTGGACGTCAGTGCATCGCTGATATTGAGCGTCAGATCGCCCGCGCTCTGGATAGCGCCGTTGTTGGCAAGGCGGGTGGCGTTCAGCAGGATTTGCTGTCCCTGCCAGCTGCCGTTGTTGGTGATGTCATCACCGCTAATGTTCAGCGCGCCCTGCGTCAGTAGCTGACCGCCAGCATTGTTGATTAATTCACGTGCGGGCTGCGACTGTACCGCCAGCATGCGGAAACCACGGGTCTGCGCCGGACCGATAGTCAGCGATTGCAGGCCAATCAGACTGCCCTGATTAGTCACGCTGGCCGGGGTAATTGCGAGCGTTTCGCCCTGCACGCTGCCGCTGTTATTCAGCGCGCCGCCACTCAGCGTCATCGCTTTATCCGCCAGCAGCGAGCCGCTATTGTTCAGGTTCTGCGCGCTGACCTGTGCCGTGCCCTGCGACAATATTTCACCGCTGTTGCGCAGCTCACCCGTAACGTCCGCAGAGACGCCTGCGGTGCCCAGCAGCGAGCCCTGATTCTGCCAGCGCCCTGCGCTGATTTGTGCATTTGCACCCTGTAATGTACCTGCCGTGTTGAAGTCGGCAGCGTGCATCAGCAGGTCGCCTCCGGTCAGCGTTTTGCCGCCAGTTGCCTGAATTAAAGCGCCGCTCGACTGTGCATCCAGCGAGGATGTTCCCTGCCATAATCCACTGTTGCTAAGGTTATTTCCGCGCAGCACCAGATTATCGGCCAGCACCTTACCGCTGTTTTGCAGGTTACCCGCCGTCAGGCTGGCATTGCCGCCCGCTGTCAGGCTGCCACGGTTATCCAGCAGCCCGTCGGACTGACCTTTCAGTGAGTCAATACCGTAAACGGTGCCACTGTTGGTAAGCGAACCAAACTGATAGTCAATGCTGTTGCCCTGCCACACGCCGGCGTTGTCAGCTGTGGCGCCCTTCAGTGCAAGAATACCGTTGCTGAGAAGCTGCCCCGCACTCAGGTTGCTGAACTGCCTGAAATTCGCGTTAAGTCCGCTGTCACCCTGTAGCAGGCTTTGATTCTTCAGCACATCACCTGAAACGTTCAACTGCTGTGCCGCAATCGAACCGTTGTTGTTCAGCGTACCGCTCAGGTCTGCATTCAGATTGGTTGCGGTGATGCGTCCGCTGTTGGTCAGGTCACGGCCGTTAAGGCTGAAGTCATCTGCCACCTGTAACAGGCCCGCATTGGTCAGCTGTACCGGGGAAAGCGTCAGCGAACCGCCGCTGATAAGCTGACCGCTGGCGGCGTTGGAGATATCCGCGCTGTTCAGTAAGAGCGACCGGTTACCCTGCAGCAGTCCGGCGTTAGTCAGCTGAGGTGCCGTGATGCTGAGTCGGTTGGCCGCCAGCTTACCGCTGTTAGTGATGTCGTTGCTGATGAGAGCAAAATCGTTCTGGCTCAGCAGTGTGCCGCTGTTATCCAGCCTGCCGCTCAGGGTGCCAAGGAACTGTGTGGTCGCCTGGGCGCTGCCGGCGTTCTGCCAGCTTTGCAGCCGCATATCGAGCGTGTCGGCCTGAATGCTGCCGTGGTTATCCAGGCTTCCAGCCTGAGCAGTCAGCGTGCCGGCACTCAGTAACTGGCCGCCGGTTTTATTACTGAGTTTATCGCCCGTCACGGTCAGTGCATCACTGCCCTGAATCAGCCCGCTGTTAACTAAATCTCCCTGAAGCCTGAGCGCCTGCGCCAGCAGCCAGCCGCTGTTATCAACCGAATCTGCTTTGAGTTGTAGGTTCTGCTGACCAAGAATTTTGCCGCTGTTATCAAGCGTTGCGGCGTTGAGTACGCCTTCACCCGCACTTAACGCATTGCCGCTGTTATGCCAGTTGCCCGCCGTCACCACCAGTTGCTGTCCCTGGAGCTGGCCCCTGTTAGTGAGCGTGTCTGCTGCGATCGTTAATTTGCCGTCACTCAGTAACGTACCGCTGCTGGTTATCGCCTTGCCGCTGGCCTGCAGCGATTGTTTGCCCTGCAACGTTCCGCTGTTGTTCAGCGTACTGGCATCAACAGTGGTTGTCGCTGCGGCGATTTGACCGTCATTGGTCAGCGCAGCGTTTTGAAGATTGAGGGTGTTATCCGCGAGCAGCAGGCCGTCCTGCTGATTGTTCAGCTGCGCATTTGAGGCAAACAGGCTGGCAGCGTTGATTTCGCCGCTGTTGGTGAGCGCGTCGCCACTCAGCGTCAGTGCTGCCTTGCTGGTGATGAGCCCGCTGTTAATCAGCTGCGGCAGATTGAGTGCAAAGCTGTTGTCCGAACTCAGGGTGCCGCCCGCCAGATTGTTCAGGCGGTGGCCGCTGAAGGTCAGCGCTTTGCTGCCCTGAATCAGCCCGCTGTTGTCGGTTTGCACACTACTGAGTGAGAGCACTGGCGCGGACAATACGCCCTGATTCAGCAGGCTGTCGCTGCTGAGGCTTAGACTCTCTGCGCCGGAGATGGCCGCGCCCTTACCATTCTGCAGGCTACTTGTGGTGATGCCGGTGGTGTTACCGGCCAGCATGCCGCGATTATCGAGTTGTTTGGCGGTGATGTTTAGATTTTTTCCCGCCGTCAGCTGGCCGCTGTTGCTGAGCCGATCCTGCGCCTGCAATCGGATATCGTTACCGGCTTTCGCGACGGCATTGCTGTCCGTGACAACGGTTGTGCCATTAAGCTGAATATCACGTCCTGCCGTGATGCTGGCGCCATTGGTGGTGAGATTTACTTTCGCCGTAACGCTGACTCCGGCGTCGCTGACCAGCGTGCCTTTATTGAGCGTTGCATCCTGCTGTGCACTGAGCGCGACCTGTCCGGACGCTTTGTTTTCCCCACCAAGCGTCACTGATTCAGCATTCGCCGTCAGCGCCCCGCTGCTCAGGCTGTTGTTGAGCGTCAGTTTACCGCTGGCATTGAGCTGAATATCACCCTGCTTCGCCACCAGGTTACCGAGGTTAACCCCAACACCTTTCTCGCTCGACACCAGATGAATACGATTGGCATACATGCCGCCAAGCGCGCCGGTATCGACCGCTACCGACGGCGCCGCGCCTTCACCGGCAATCGGCGTGACGGAACCATCCGCACCGACCCGATTAGCCCCCAACGTCACCGACAGATCTTTCGCATGGATCCCGGCGTTGATCTCCGTTGCGCGCGCAACGATCGACACCGCATCGGCGTTGCTGCCGTCCAGTCCCTGACCTTCGACGATCACCGATCCTTTCGTCACCTCCAGCGCAGCCAGATTGCCGTTGGCATCCAGCTGCGGCTTACCGGTGGTCAGCGTGACGTTCGGCGTGTTGATAAAGCCGCAGCCGTTACAGGTAATACCGTACGGGTTGGCCACCATCACGTTAGCGGCTTTACCCGCCACTTCGGTGTAGCCCTGCAACTGCGAACGGTTGGCGCCAACCACTTCGTTGATGATCGCCTGCGCTTCGTGCCCGGCTTTCAGATTAGGGTTGTTCTGGATCAGGCCGCCTAGCTGCGTCTGGGTAAGCTGGCCGGAGGCGTTATTGAGGATTAAACCTTCTTTGCCAACGTTGTACTGCTGGTACTGGTTATGTGAAATCCCGGCGCCGTTGGGCGTGGCGATATTCACCACCGGCACGCCGTTGCCGGCGGCATCCATTTTTGTGCCCGGCGTTACCGGCGTAATTTGTGCGGCGACAGCAGGCAGCATCGGTTGTACCGCCACCAGATAGCAAATCAGGTAGCTCAGCACGCGACGGGCGAGGGAAACGGGTTGACGATCGTCCATAATCTTTGCCTCTTAGAAAACCAGCCCGACGCGGGCGTAAATGCTGACGTGATCCGGCTGGAGATGGCCGGGATAGCTAAGGGGAATGCCGACGGTGTACTGGGTATAGAAGTGGCGCCCGCGCGTGCTGAGACCTAGCGCGCTGCCCCATAAGGTGCCGGTGGACTCGCGATTCTGCGCGTCGCTCTTTAACCAGCCGCCGTCGATGGCGGCCAGCGCGCTGACGTCGCCCAGAACCGGCAGCGTGAACAGGCTGTAACTCAGTTCGTTGCGCAGATAGCCACCGGCATCACCGGAAAGATACTGCTCCTTAAAACCGCGCACCGAGCTTTCGCCACCCAGCGTCAGGCGTTCACTACCGTACAGCCGATCCGGCGACCACTGGCCGTAAATGCTGCTGAGCAGCCACAGTTTGTCGGCCAGCGGCCGCTGAAAACTGCCGCTGATGCTCCACTTGCGGAACTGCGCTTTGGGCAGATCGCCGGTCTTGCCCGTGTCATCTTCGGCATCGAACCACGGCATGCCGCGGCTGAATGTCGGGTTGAGCGTGGCGACGCCGCCGAGGATTTTCTGCGTGTGATTGAGTCCCAGCTGCGCGCTGGTGATTTTGCGGCTGCTGCTCTGCAACAAGGTATTATTGAGATAGTTGTGGCTGGAGTAATTATTCAGGCCGAGCTGAACGCCGGTTTTGATATCGCCGTTACGAAACAGCACCCATGAACCGTTAAGCCGGTGCGACACGTTGTCGCCGTTGCTCAGCCAAGTAAAGCCGTTGTTAACGAAGCTGCTGTGATAGTTGCTCCAGCTGTAGCTGTAGTCGAGCAGGCCGTAGCCGTAAGGCACGCTGACGCCCGCCTGCAGGTTCTGCGCATCACGCCAGTCGCTGAAGGCGCTGCTGCGTCCGCCGCTGATAAACCAGCGGTCAGCCAGTCCCAGCAGATTGTTTCCCGTCAGCGAGGCGTTGAGTTGACCAACGCCGGTGCTTTTCTGTCCGCTGTTATCAAACCCCAGCGATGCGCTGAGCGGGAATTCCGGCGTAGCCGTAAGGTTAACCACCGAATAACCGGTTTTAGGCGACGGCTGTATTTCAATCTGTACCGGCGTGGTGCGCACGCGGTTAATCTGCTCCATGCCCTGCTCAATATCACGCAGGTTAAGCACCTTGCCTTCCAGACCGGGAAACGCCATCTGTAATGAACGCGGATGCTGGCCGTCGAGACGAATGGCGTCCAGTTTCCCTTCCAGCACCGGAATAATTAACTCGCCCTGCGATAAATCCTGTTCAATTAAAAATGCCCGGCTGGTGATATAACCGCGCTGCATATACCAGTCAGAAATGGCATGCACCAGCGAATTAATTTCGGTTAAGTTCAGGCAGCGATGAATATAAGGTGCGGCCAGCGATTGCTGCTGTCCGGCAGAAATTAGCGTGGCGTTGCGAATAGCGATATGCTGCACCGGAAAGCAGGGGCCGGCCTGACCGGAATCCGCTGCTGGCGTGCTCTGCGGCGCGGTAGCACTCCACAATGCATCACGCTGCTGCTGGTCATTTTGCAAACGTTGCTGTTGTTGGTTCTGAATATAATCACGGTCGCCGGGATTTAACGGTGCCGCAAATGCAGAAGTTGTGATCATACCGACGCACAGCGCCAGTGACATCCTTGTTTTTGCCATCATAGTAAGACTTAAGCGAAATTGATTGTAAGTTTTGTGTAAGCACTTTTGTGCAGAATATCACCTTAACAATCAGAAAGTTCCTGGCTCCTTATAAAAACTTTAATTTCCTGTTTATTCAATTTTATAAATCATGAAGTTTCCCCTTAACGCAAATAGCCAGTCATTCCGTCATTTTCACCGATAATGTTTATTTTCATGGTCATGCATGTTGAATGAAATGATGAGAGAAATGTATATACAGAATGAGGACCTTCACTGCATTGATTAGCAGTCTGCGTGAAATGTGGTGGTTGCGAGCCCTAAACGAGGCATAAGCGCCTACCTTTGGTTGTTACATTATAACATACTTTAGGGCCAGCCTCGGTTGAACTGATCCCCAAATCCATCCTCTTACTCAGGGTTGTCAATTTTCAGGCAAGTGATTGAGTTGTTTATTATAAGAACGGGGAACACATGTTTATAAAGGGTTGGATTAAACAGTTTTATCTACCGGCGTTTATTTCGCTCTATATCGGCGTACTGCTTAACATTCCGATTTTTATCCGCCGCTATACGCAATTGCAGTTTGATAATACCCTTTCATTAGTGACTGAGGTCATCGCTGCATTTTGTTTGGTGATGCTGTTAACGTTGTTAACCTCATTAACCGGAAAATATCTGTCGCGTGTATTGATGACCATGCTGGTGATTTTCTCCAGCGCGGCCAGTTATTACATGATTTTCTTTAATATTGATATTGGTTATGGAATCATCGCCGCCGTTTTAGCCACCGATTCACTGGATCTTTCTAAGGAATCCGTTGGCTGGCACTTTGTGCTATGGATGGTAATTATAAACGTCATTCCGCTATGGCTAATCTGGCGCGGAATGCGCGGTAATTCCGTTACAAATATCAGTAAAAAGCGTTACTGGTCTTATAAAACTATCGCCATTGTTATTGCCGCATTAGGTTGCTGGTTGCCGCTAACGCTAATGGGCAAGGTGCAGGATGAACAGGATAAGAAAAATAATCGCATGATGGCCAGCTACGGCGGCATTGTTGCGGGGACTTATTCACCGTCTAACTGGTTATCGGGCGTTGGCTTGCTGGCTTATAGTTCGTTCAGCCAGGCTGAAGATAACCGTAATCTTTACGATCCCGCAGAACACTTTAAATACATTCCACCAAAAAATGCGGATAACTTGTACATCGTGTTTGTGATTGGTGAAAGTGCCCGCCGCGATCATATGGGTTTATACGGTTACGATCGCGACAACACGCCTTATCTCGATCACGAAAAAAACCTCGTTCACTTGCAGGGCTATTCCTGCGATACCTCCACCAAGCTCTCGCTGCGCTGTATGTTTGTCAGAGAAGGTGGCGCCTCAGAAGCCCCGCAGCGCACGCTGAAAGAGATGAATGTCTTCACGGTGATGAAGAAGCAAGGTTTCTCGGAAGATCTCTATTCCATGCAGAGCGAAGCCTGGTTCTATAACAAAGTTATGGCCGACAGTTATTCAATGCGTGAATCTATTCAGGCGGAGAAGCGTAATGTCGGTAAGCCGGTGGATGATATGGCGTTGATTAATGAATTGCAGGACTCAATTCAGCGCCATCCACAGGGTAAACATATTGTTATTCTTCACACCAAAGGCTCTCATTATATGTATACCGAACGCTATCCACGCGCGTTTGCCCGTTATACCCCGGAGTGTCAGGGCATTGATGATGCTTGTAGCACGCAGGAGATGATCAATTCCTACGACAATAGCCTTTTGTATACCGATTATTTTCTCAAACAGACTTTCGATAGCCTGAAAGATAAAAATGCCATCGTGTTTTATGCCTCAGATCACGGGGAATCGATCTCCGATAATCTGCATTTCCACGGCACACCACGCGATCATGCACCGATGGCGCAACGCACGGTGCCGATTATGGTTTGGGCATCGGATAAGTTTTTAAGTGACAGTAATAACAAAGCGTCATTTGCCAAACTTCAGCAACTGCAGAATGACAAAACGCCGGTATTCCACGAGAAGTTATTTGACTCAATATTAGGCTGCTCAGGTTTTGCCTCACCGGATGGCGGAATTAATTCACTGCGAAACTGGTGCGATCATTCTACTATTCAGAAGTAAGGTGACGATTCAAAGGGAGAACATATGACGCCAGAAATCAAAACGGAACGATTAATTCTGAAGCCGCTGGAAAGCCGCGATGGGCAGGCGATGCAAATCGCCTTCCCGCGCTGGGAGATCGTGCGTTATCTCAATGCCAATGTGCCCTGGCCTTATCCTGAAGGTGCCGCGCAGGATTATGTCGATAAAGTGGTGTTGCCCGCCGTCAAGGAAGGTCGATGCTGGTGCTGGAGTATCAGACGTCAGGAGAAACCTGAGGAATTAATTGGGTTGATTGAACTGCGCGATGGAGAGAATGATAACCGCGGATTCTGGCTGGTACCTGAGTGGCAGCATCGCGGATTCATGAGTGAAGCCTGCAACGCCGTGAACGACTTCTGGTTTAAAACGCTGGGCCGCGAAGTTTTACGTGTGCCAAAAGCGGCGGTGAACACCGGCTCGGTGATGATCTCACGTAAATCTGGCATGCGTCTGATAGAAACCGGGAAAAAAGAGTATGTCGCGGGTGTTCTCGATTACGAATTATGGGAGTTAACTCGCGAAGAGTGGCTCGCATAAAAAATCAGCCAAATCAACGTAGGTCCGCCCGTTTATATCTTAATGCTCGTCACGGTCGCCATAAATGGCGCCCCCTACAGA
>NZ_DALYOQ010000091.1:10688-17362 GCF_031974595.1 Pantoea sp. CTOTU46764
CCGATCCACTACACATACCCCATCATCCGCAGCATCGACTGCGCCTGATTCATCGCTTCCGCGCGATGCGTCACGCCGAGTTTTTGGTATAGATTGCGAATATGCGTTTTGATAGTGGTGGCCGCAACATCCAGCTCGCCAGCGATCTGCTCGTTGCTGTATCCCGAATAGATCAGCCCCAAAACCTGCCATTCGCGTTGGGTCAGCGGGCTGGTGCGGATCAGCTCCGGCACATCGGGATGATTAATCAGGCGGCTAACAAAGCCTTCGTCAAAATGGGCAAACTTATGGCGATGATATTTATTAATCTCGCTGAGAATGCGTCTGGCGCGATGGTTATCGAGTTCATCAAGCGTATTCAGCTGAATCAGCTGACGCAGCTGCTGCGCCATCGCTTCACCTTCAATCACGAAATGACTGACGAAACCGGTGCTGCGCGCCAGTTTCAGCGCTTCGGTCAGCGCCAACTGCGCTTCTGCTTTGCGCTGGGTTTGCCAGTAAATCTGATTTAACAGCAGCAGATTACGGTTCATGTCGCTCATCAGGTTCAGCGCGCGGGCGTTATCATTCAACTCGTCCAACACCACTTCGGCCTGGCTCATATTTCCCAGCAAAATCTGCGCGCGCGCCACGTTGCGCCACTGACCTTGCAGGAAATGATTATTGGCGAACTCCGGTTTCGCCGTCTGGCGCATCCAGCTGCTGGCGCTTTGACTGTCGCCGGTCATCTGCCAGAAAATCACCCGCACTTTATCGGCATTGGCGATCCAGTCGCTGTGCAGCGATCCGTTGTTGAGTAGATTCTCAAGCCGACTAAGGTGGCTGCGGGCGTTATCAAGATTGCCGCGCGCCAGCGAACACTGCACCAGCAAACCGAGGCACTGAATCTGCTGCTGCGGCTGATAACCTTTCAGCACTTTGATGCCTTCACGCGCCGCCTGTTCCGCTTCGTCGAGTCGGCCCCACGCCCATAACAGTTGCGCGCGAATACGCAGCAGGAATTCATGCATCGGGAACTGTGTCAGATGCTGCTCTTTGACCAATACAAACGCCCGATCCTGCATCTCATAAGCGGATTGTAAAAATCCCTGCGCGAACAGAATTTCACTCTGCTGGATTAGGCTCCACAGCGCGTAATTCCACGCTTCTTCGCGACGCGCCATCTGCTCGGTCTGACGCATCAGCTTCAGCGAACTGCTGAGCTCGCCTTTGCAATGCATCACTTCGCCCAATACCGAAGTGGCCACAATGCAGCTGTATTGACGGCTTTCCGGCAGCGCGTCGAGCGCCAGCATCGCCAGCCGCTCGGCTTCCTCGGCGTTACCGTCGTTGATGGAAACCTGCGCCAGCAGCGCGTTAAATTCGCCGCGCAGCACATCATCAATCTCTTGGCTGCAGGAGTGCTCAAAGCGCGTCAGCAAACTGCTTACTTCAGAAAAACGGTGCTGGCTCTGCATCAACCACGCCTGCAACAGCAGCAGTTTTGGATTTTCCAGCAGAATCTCCCACGGCAGCGCCTTGAGTGAATTTTCCAGCAGCGTGAGCTCACTCTGATTAAACAGCGTCCAGGCATATTGCAGCAGCACGTCGCGCAGCATTAGCGCATCACCGGCAGCAAGCGCATGATGGATCGCTTCGCCAGGAAAACCGAGGCGCATCCAGCTTTCAGCCGCCGCGCGATGCAGCGCAGGCAGTTCAGTCGCCAGTTCCCACTGACAGCGCTGACGCAAGAAACTGCCAAACAGCGGATGATAGCTAAACCACTCGCCCGAGTTATCCATACGCTGCAAAAATAAGCCCTGACGCTCAATCTCTTCCAGCCGCATCTGTCCTTGCTCTTCACCGGTTACGCAAGCGATCAGCGTGTCGTTCATCGATCGCAACAACGCGCTTTTCAACAAAAACTGTCGCGTGGCGCTATCGACGTTATTCAGCACTTCCTCAACCAGATAATCCGCCAGATGGCTGGCGTTAATGCCGGAAAGGCGGCGCGCGGAATCCTGGGCGGAACTGGCGCCTTGACGCGTCGAGAGTGCGATCAGTTGCAACGCCGTCGCCCAACCCGCCACGTCATCACACAAACGTCCGCTCTCTTCCGATTCCAGCGGCGTCGTCAGGCGGCAATCAAAAAACTGTTTCGCTTCATGATGAGTAAACGCCAGCTGCTGGCTGCCCAATTCAATCAGCTGTTCACGCACGCGCAGGTTGGCAATGCCGAGCTGCGGCAAATTACGTGACAGCAAAATCAGCGTCACATTTTCCGGCTGGTTGCGGAGAAAGAAGCGCATCGCGTCGTGAATCGCGGGATTGGTGATGTGATGGTAATCATCAATGATCAGCCAAATCGGCTGCTGCCACGCCGCCAGCTCACTGAACAGTTGAGCGAACAGCGCATTTAAGTTGATGTACTGCCGTTTCTGCGCCAGCGCTTCGCTGGAGGCGCAGCCGCCCTGCGTGGCCTGCTGCAGAGCGGCGATTAGGTAATCGACGAAGCGTTCAGGTTGATTATCGCCCTCATCCAGTGAATACCAGCCCAGATTGGCTTTCCCCGCCGCCCATTGTGAGATCAGCGTGGTTTTGCCATATCCCGCCGGACTGGTCACCAACACCAACCGGTAATTGCCCGCCGCGCCCAGTTTTTGCATCAGGCGCTCGCGCGCAACGGTGTTCTCAAGGCGGACAGGTCGGCTAAGTTTGGAGGGTATTAACATCGGTAAACGCTTCTCCCTAAACGTGGCGCATCATTATTTTACGCTTCGTAATTAATAGTCACATACGTTCAGACATTCATTTACCTATTGCAAGCGAACCCATTAAGCAGTCTTAACAAAAGCGACGGTTATCACATTCCTGTCACACTTTAAGATTTCCCTCAGCCTCTCCTCCCCGCTCATCCTCCCCGCTGAATTTGGTGCAGGAGGAGGAGCGCGTAATGGCTGACGCGCAGAATGAAGCATATTCACCTTCGCCCTTACAGGACTGATTATGAAATTTGATCGCACCCGTTTTAAACACGCGCTAACCCGCCAATGGCAACGTTTTGGTCTGCACGATGCGCAAGAGATGACGCCAAACCAATGGTGGCAGGCGCTAAGTGGCGCACTGGCCGACATGCTGGCGGAAATGCCTGCGCCACCTGCGGCCACGCCGCAGCGGCACGTTAACTACATCTCGATGGAGTTCTTGATAGGCCGACTGACCGGTAACAACCTGCTCAACCTTGGCTGGTATGACGAGGTCAACGCGGCGCTGGCCGAGTGGAATATCACGCTGAGCGACGTGGAAGCGTGTGAAACCGATCCGGCGCTGGGCAACGGTGGTTTGGGCCGGCTCGCTGCCTGTTTTCTCGATTCGATGGCGACGGTCGGACAACCCGCCACCGGTTACGGACTCAATTATCAGTACGGCCTGTTCCGCCAGCACTTCGTTGATGGCGCGCAGCAGGAGATGCCGGATAACTGGCAGCGCGATAGCTATCCGTGGTTTAACCACAACGCGGCGTTAACCGTGCCGGTCCATCTTGGCGGCAAAGTCATCACACAGAATGGCGTTGCGCGCTGGGAGCCAGCGGTGCAAATTCTCGGCGAAGCCTGGGATCTGCCGGTGGTGGGTTATCAGAATGGCGTTACCCAACCTCTGCGTCTGTGGCAGGCAAAACATGCGCAGCCGTTTAATCTGCAGCGCTTCAATAACGGGGATTTCCTGCGCGCCGAGCAGCCGGGCATTGAAGCCGAAAAACTCACTAAAGTCCTTTACCCCAACGACAATCACGACAACGGCAAAAAGCTGCGCCTGATGCAGCAGTATTTCCAGTGCGCCTGCTCGCTGGCGGACATCCTGCGCCGTCACCAGCGCGCCGGACGCGGCATCGAATCCTTGCCGGATTATGAGGTGATACAGCTCAACGATACTCATCCCACGCTGGCAATCCCCGAGCTGATGCGCCTGCTGCTGGATGAACACGCGCTGAGCTGGGACGCGGCGTGGCACATCACCCAGCGCACCTTTGCCTATACCAATCACACCTTGATGCCTGAAGCGCTGGAGTGCTGGGATGTACGCATGGTGCGCGCCCTGCTGCCGCGCCATATGCTGATCGTTAACCAACTCAATGTTCAGCTGAAGAAGCAGGTTGAGGCGCACTGGCCGGGCGACGAAGCGACCTGGGCGAAACTGGCGTTGGTGCACAACAATCAGCTGCGCATGGCCAATCTCTGCGTCACCAGCGGCTTTGCGGTGAACGGCGTGGCGGCGCTGCACTCGCAGCTGGTGGTGAAAGACCTGTTCCCGGAATATCACGCGCTGTGGCCGGAGAAATTCCATAACGTCACCAACGGCATCACGCCGCGCCGCTGGATTAATCAGTGCAATCCGGCGCTGGCTGCGTTGATCACTAAAACTCTCGATCAGCCGTGGCTCACCGATCTCGATCAGCTGAAAGCGCTAGAAACCTACGCCGATCACGCCGCATTTCAGGCGCAGTATCGCGCCATCAAGCAGCAGAACAAGGTGGCGCTGACGCAATGGATCGCAGAACGCACCGGCATCAAGGTGAATCCTGAGGCGATGTTTGATGTGCAGATTAAGCGCCTGCACGAGTACAAGCGTCAGCATCTGGCGCTGCTGCACATTATCGCGCTGTGGCAAACGCTGGTGAGCGATCCGCAGGCCAACCTGACGCCGCGCGTGGTGCTGTTTGGTGCCAAAGCTGCGCCGGGTTATGTGCTGGCTAAAAACATCATCTACGCGATTAATAAAGTGGCGGCCACCATCAACAACGATCCGCGCATTGGCGACCGCCTGAAAGTGGTGTTTGTGCCTGATTACAACGTTTCGGTTGCCGAGCGGCTGATCCCGGCAGCGGATCTCTCCGAGCAGATTTCTACCGCCGGCAAAGAGGCATCCGGCACCGGCAATATGAAGCTGGCGCTGAACGGCGCATTAACCATCGGCACGCTGGATGGCGCTAATGTGGAGATCGCCGAGCAGGTTGGATCCGATAATATCTTTATCTTTGGTCATACCGTCGATCAGGTCAGCGCGTTGAAAGCGGAAGGCTATTCGCCTGACGCATGGCGCAAAAAAGATACGCAGCTGGATCGGGTATTGAAAGCGTTAGAAGACGGCACCTTCAGCGATGGCGACGTCACCGCGTTCGAGCCGCTGCTGCACAGCCTGAGCGCTAAAGGCGGCGATCCTTATCTGGTGCTGGCCGATTTTCGTCACTACCTCAACGCGCAGGCGCAGGCTGAAACTTTGTGGGCCGATCAGCACGGCTGGACGCGCGCCGCCATTCTCAACACCGCGCGCTGCGGCATGTTCAGTGCCGACCGCGCCATCCGCGACTATCAGCAACGCATCTGGCAGGCCGCGCGATGAACAGCACTATCACACCAACCGCCGAAATCGCCAGTGAATACATCGACGCGCACGGTCAGCTGCAATCGGTCTCCGCCCTAACCCGCCAGCGTTTGCTGGCAGCGATGCATCCCGCGAAACCGCACGCTTCGCCGCTGCCGCCGGTGATGATCGTGCAAGGAGAACACGCGGAGATTGTGCTGCCTGCGCCCGGCATGGCAGGCAAGTGGCAGCTGATCGCGGAACAGGGCGAAAGCTGGCACGGGCGCGCTATCGCCAACCAGCCGATCGTTTTACCCGCGCTGCCTTTGGGTTATCACCAGCTCAGTTACACAGCGTATTTGCAGACCTTTCACTGCCGGATTATTGTCGCGCCGGTTCGCTGTTACGAGCCGCCAGCCATCCAGCAAGGGCAATCGCTGTGGGGCGCCTGCATTCAGCTTTATACGCTGCGATCGGCGTCCAACTGGGGAATCGGCGATTTCAGCGACTTAAAGCAGATGCTGGTCGAGGTCGCGCAGCGTGGCGGGGCCTGTATTGGGCTGAACCCGCTGCATGCACTGTTCCCGGCAATGCCGGAGAGCGCCAGCCCGTACAGCCCGTCGTCGCGGCGCTGGCTCAATATGCTGTATATCGATGCCGCCGCCGTTGAGGATTTTACGCTGAGTGAAGAAGCGCAACGCTGGTGGCAGGCGGCCAGCACGCAGCAGGCGTTACAAGCGGCGCGGGATGCTGAGTGGGTGGATTATTCAGCGGTAACTGCGCTCAAACTGCAGGCGCTGCGCCTCGCCTGGCAGCACTTCAGGAAGCGCGGCGCGGACGATGATCTGGTTATCGCCTTTGAACATTTCATGCAGCAAGGCGGTGAAAGTTTGCTGCATCAGGGCGTGTTTGATGCGCTGCACGCCGCGCAGATCGCCGAAGACCCTCAGCGCTACGACTGGACAACCTGGCCTGCGGCGTTGCAGTCGCCCGACAGCGCAGCGGTGCGGGCATTCCGCATCGAACACACCTATGAAGTACGCTTTTATCTGTGGCTGCAATGGCTGGCCACGCGCCAGTTCGCTGACTGCTGGGCGGTGTGCCAGCAGCAGGCGATGCCAATTGGCTTATACCGCGATCTGGCGGTGGGCGTGGCGCAGGGCGGCGCAGAAACCTGGAGCGATCGCGAGCTGTACTGCTTGCAGGCCAGCGTCGGCGCGCCGCCCGATATTCTCGGCCCGCTCGGCCAGAACTGGGGATTGCCGCCGATGGATCCACAAATTATGCAGGCACGCGCCTACGAGCCGTGGATTGCGCTGCTGCGCGCCAACATG
>NZ_DALYOQ010000091.1:17484-17623 GCF_031974595.1 Pantoea sp. CTOTU46764
GACTGCGGCGCACTGCGCATCGACCACGTGATGGCGCTGCTTCGACTTTGGTGGATCCCACAGGGCGAAAGCGCGGCGGAAGGTGCCTATGTCCATTATCCCATCGACGATCTGCTGGCGATTCTGGCGCTGGAGAGTC
>NZ_DALYOQ010000092.1:0-7017 GCF_031974595.1 Pantoea sp. CTOTU46764
GAGCCTGAAGAGATGAAAGGTCTCGATGAAACTGAGCGTCAAAATCTGCTGGAAGATCGTGCTTTGCCCACTACGCAGGCCGACGCAAAAGTTGAATTGTGGTCACTCTTCCGTCATCGCAACGTGTGGGGAATGATGATTGGCTTCTTCTGCATGAACTTCGCCACCTATTTCTTTGTGACCTGGTTCCCAACTTATCTGACGGTGGCGCATGGTTTTTCATTGAAAGAGCTGGGGACGCTCGGCGCGATCCCTGCACTGATGGGGATTCCGGGAAGTCTGCTCGGCGGGATTGTGTCAGATACCCTTTATCGCAAAGGATTTAGCCTGACCGCTGCACGTAAAACCTGTCTTATCAGCGGGATGTTGCTCTCCAGCGTGATTGCTTTCGCCGCATTCACCGACAGCATTACGGTGATCCTCACCTTATTCTCCATCACTTACGCCGGTTTAGCCTTCACCGCCGCCAACATCTGGACGCTGCCAGCCGACGTTGCGCCTGCCAGTAATTACGTGGCCACGCTAGGCGGTATCCAGAATTTTGCGGGTAACCTGGCAGGGATAGTTACGGCCTCCTTCACTGGCCTGATGCTGAGCCTCAGTCACGGTTCATTTGTGGTGCCATTGTTGGTGGCAGGCGGAATCTGTGTGCTGGGTGCGCTGACCTTTATGTTTGTGCTCGGCAAACTGGAACCATTACCGATCAGCTCTAAACCGGATGCCAACGTCATTGCTACCGCCAATCAATAAGAGGAGAAACAGCATGCAAAACGAACAGTCCTTACGAGAAGAGATTTGTCAGGTGGGAGCCGATCTGTTTAACCGCGGCTATACCACTGGTACCGCGGGAAACATTAGCGCTCGCCTGGAAGATGGCTGGCTGATTACGCCAACTGATGCTTGTCTCGGACATCTCGAGCCAGTCCGGATTGCCAAGGTCAATCGCGCGGGTGAATGGGTTTCGGGCGACAAACCGTCGAAGACTTTGCTGCTTCATCGCCAGATTTACGATCGTAACCCGGAGGCGCACGGCGTAGTGCACACCCATTCCACGCATCTGGTGCAACTGACGTTAGCGGGTGTGTGGCAGCGCGACAGCATTTTACCGCCGCTGACGCCGTATCAGGTGATGAAAGTCGGGCGGATTCCGTTAATCGACTATCGCCGCCCAGGCCATGCCGATGTGGCTGCGCAGGGGGCTGAGCTGGCCAATGACGTGCGTGGCGTGATGCTGGAGAGACTTGGCCCGGTAATGTGGGGAAAATCCGTTTCAGCGGTAAGCTTTGCCCTTGAAGAGCTGGAAGAAACCGCGCGCCTTTGGCTGAACTGCGTGGATAAGCCCGCCGCGCTGCCAGAACAAGCCGTATTGGAGCTGTGCGAACATTTTAATACGCGCTGGTAATACCCGCATTGTTCCCTACAAAAACGAGATCCAAAGATGAAAAAGACGGTAATAGCCGCAGGCATGATGCTCTTTGCATCAACAGTATTGGCGCAGGAAAAATCTTTTGTCTACGTATCCAACGGCGACAGCGGCACGGTGACGGCCTACGAGCTGCAAAAGGCGCAGCGCCAGCTTAAACCGATTGGTGAATATCCCAGCGGCCTGAAAAGTATGCCGATGGTGGTTTCGCTGGATAACGAGACACTTTATGTCTCCGTTCGCAGTAAGCCTTACCATGTTTCGGCCTGGCATATTCAACCTGACGGCTCGCCGCAGCATTTTGCGGATACGCCGCTGCCAGAGGCGATGGCGTATGTCGCGCTGGATAAGAGCGGGAAATTCCTGCTTTCATCTTCTTACGGCGGCGATCTGTTTAGCATCAATCGCATTGCCGCGGATGGCAAAGTTGAGAGTGCGCCGGTGCAGGTGGTGCATACCGGAAAGCGTGCACATTCGATTCAGACCGATCCCAGCAACCAGTTTCTCTATGTACCGCTGCTGGGTGCCGATCAACTACTGCAGTACAGTTTCGATAGCCACAGCGGAACCGTCACGGCGAACACGCCAGCGTTTGTGAATATCCAACGCGAGTCGGCAACCGGACCGCGTCATTTCACCTTTGCACCGCAGCGGGATGAGAAGGGTGAGCAGAATCTCTATGTGCTGACCGAAATGGCCGGCAACATTTCCCGCCTGACGTTGAACAAAGATGGCACCCTGACGGAACATGAAGCGACACCGTCACTCGATCCGGCCATTGCCGCCAACATGCAGCGTGGTGAAGCGCGACCACTGACCGGCGATGATGATTTGCCAAAATCCGCCAAACCGCGGTTATGGCAAGCCGATATTCATATCACGCCAAATGGACGTTTCCTTTATTCTACCGAACGCACCAGCAGTCATATTACTGCATTTCATGTTTCACCGAGCGATGGTCGATTGACATTGATTAATAGCATGCCAACAGAAGCTCAGCCGCGTGGATTTGCTATTGATAATTCCGGACGTTATTTAATTGAATCGGGTCAGAAGTCGACACAAATTTCGCTCTATTCCATAGATCAAACCACTGGCAAACTGACATTAATTGAGCGCGTCCCCACCGGCAAGGGCGCTAATTGGGTCACTATTGTTGAGTAAATTTCTGCTCTATTTAATTCATTCGTAAAAAAAGGAGTGTTTATGTCGACTGTTCGCAAAAGATTATTCAGCACATTATTGTGCTCGACGCTGTTAAGCGCAGGATTACCGACACAAGCGGCTGAAAAAGGGGTTGCCACCGATCTGGAACCACTGCACCACGTCATTCTGGAAAATAAATACGTCACGGTAATGCGCGTATTAATTCAACCCGGACAATCGACGCTATTTCATGAGCAGCATCTGGATTATGTTAATACGCACATTGAAGGGAGCCCGGTCAAAATAGAGTATCCCGACAAGCCGGTAAACATGACCGAAATGAAAAGTGGCAATGTTAAATTCGGTGAGCATCAAGGGAAATCAGATACGGATAAGGTCACCAATACCGGAAATAACGTCAATCATCAGGTGGCGTTCGAAATTAACATCCCAGGCCCGCAACATTTTGGTAACGCTTCGCGGCCTGCTAATGCCGCATTTACTCAGGTGCTGGATAAGAAAACAGTGAGAGGCTGGAAGGTCACGCTGAAGCCTGGCGCCAGTACCGGCGAATATACGCAACACGGGCCTGGCGTGCGCGTGTTCTTTACTGAAGGGCGGGTACTGATTGCCGATCAAACTCATACCAATCGGGTAAAAGAAGTTTGGGTACATCCCGGCGATGCCTTTTTAACCGAGCCAGGTAAAGTCGATATAACGGCGGCAAGTGGCGAAAATATCATCTTCAATGATTATGAATTGTTATAGCACTGTTTGTATTTTGTGAATTGACGTTGTCTGATAATGTGCACTTCTGTGGGTTGCCACAGAAGTGCATTATTGTTTTTACCATACTAATAATTATTTACCGGAAGCAATTACAATGAAAGCAAGAAAGGTGAGACAGTGTTGTCTGCCTTTCGCGTTGAGCATTCTGATGTCTGCCACATTTTCAGCTCACGCTGAAGATGCTGCTGAGTCTGCGGCTCTTATTGCGAAAGGCAAGTATCTGGCTATTGCTGCGGACTGTGGAGCTTGCCACACCGCACCGAATCAGGGCAAGGAAATGTCGGGTGGCTATATTATCTCCTCGCCGTTGGGGAATATTGTTGCCAGTAATATCACGCCATCAAAAACCGCCGGCATTGGCGATTATAGCGAACAAGATTTTGTTAAAGCCGTGCGAAATGGCATCAATAAACAGGGGCAGCATCTTTATCCGGCGATGCCTTACACCTCATACGCAAAAATTTCTGATGCCGATATGCACGCGCTGTATGTTTATTTTATGCACGGTGTAAAAGCAGACAATAATGTACCGCCAGCAACGGATTTGCCTTTCCCATTTAATATTCGTTCAAGTATGTACTTCTGGAATATGCTGTTTGCCGATAATAAGCCATTTATTCCGGCAAAAGATAAATCGGATGTGGTTAATCGCGGTGATTATCTGGTCAATGCATTGGCGCACTGCGATACCTGCCATACGCCACGTAACGCGCTGATGGGGCAAAACAACGGTCAGGCTCTCAGCGGCGGCAGCCTGGGCAGTTGGTACGCGCCGAATATCACGCCCGATCAACAAGCCGGCATTGGCAACTGGAGCGATGCGCAAATCGCGCAATATCTCAAAACGGGCCATGTTGCAGGCAAAGCCCAGGCAGCAGGCCCGATGGCGGAAGCTATCGAGCACAGCTTACAGCATCTGTCTGATGACGATATCAATGCGATAGTGGCTTATCTGCGGCAGATCCCCGCAGTGACTCAGGCCACCCATTCGCCACGCGACGTGCTTGGCAAACCCGCCACAGATGAAGCGGCGCTGCGCGCGGTTAAAAATCCCGATGCGGGCTGGCAGGTTTACGCCAGTTCTTGCGCTAACTGCCATCAGGCGGATGGTGCGGGCAATCACTTCTATCCTTCGCTGTTCCACAACACCGCCACCGGCGCACCGCAGGCCGATAACCTGATTGCCACCATTGTCTACGGCGTACATCGCCAGGTTGATGGCAAAGATGTCGTCATGCCAGCTTTTGGCCCGGATGGGTTATTTACCGATCGATTAAGCGACCAGCAAATTTCCGACGTCAGCAACTACGTGCTGAAAAACTTTGGTAATGCTCAGCTGAACGTAACGCCTGAACAGGTTAAAACCCTGCGTGAAGGTGGCGAGCGCCCACTGATTGCACGCCTGGCGCAACCTGCAGTGTGGGGTGGTGGCGCGGTAGTTGTCATTATTTTACTGGTGCTGCTGATTTCTATTTCGCGTAAGGGGAAAAAACATGGCGCATAACCTTTCCCGACGTCGTTTGCTGCAAGGTATGGGCATTTTGTCACTCGGCGCGATGTGTAATTCCCTGTTCCCGGCGCGCGCGCTGGCTGCAGAGCAGATGGCTGAAAATGGTTTTATGACCGTTTCGCAGTTCCTGGTCAGTCGCCCGGTCGGCCCGATTTTGGGGCAGCGCTATTTCGATGCCTTAAATCGCCATAATGCCGACTTCACACACCAGCTCAGCAGCCTGCAGGCAGTGTTGCAGCAGCATAATTTTGCCCATGTCGACGATTTCCTTGCCGCATTTGGTGCAGATAATCCTGAATGGAAAACGGCAAAACGCATCATTTCAGCGTGGTACACCGGCGTTGTCGGCGACGGCAGCGATCTGGAGTTGATCGCTTATGCCGATGCGATGATGTACCTGCCCACCAAAGATATTCTGGTGGTCCCAACCTATGGCGGCGGGCCGTTCTACTGGGCAGTGACGCATGATGGCAAAGTGGCAACTACAGGAGAAGGCGCATGAGTGCACAAAAAGTCGATGCCGATGTGATCATCATTGGCTCGGGCGTGATGGGCGGGTTGATCGCCTGCAAGATGGCAAAAGCCGGTAAATCAGTCATCATCCTTGAGGCAGGCCCGCGTGTGTCTCGCCAGGAAATCGTCGAACGTTTCCGTAATTCCCCGTTCAAGATGTCGTTAACCAATATCAAATTACAGGGCGTGGGTTCGCCTTATCCCAATCCGCCACATATTCCGTCTACCTACGGTGACTATTTGCAGCAGGTTGGGCCGGTTAAATATCCCACCAAATACCTGCGCGTTGTCGGTGGTACAACCTGGCACTTTGGCTCTGCACTGTGGCGTATGATCCCCAACGATTTCAAACTCAACACCCTTTATGGTCGGGGCCGCGACTGGCCCTTTGGCTACGAAGAGCTGGAAGCGTGGTATGGCAAAGCCGAGCATGAGCTGGGCGTTTCAGGCGTCGATGGACAAGACGAAAGTGGGCAGGGTGGCAAAGCCTGGCCACCGCGATCTACACCATTCCCGATGCCGGGTTTGCCAACCAGTTATCTGTTTGATCGCCTAACTGAGATGCTGGGTAAAGGCGGTTATAATCCGGTGCTGGAACCGAACGGTCGCGCGACTAAGCCGTGGGGCAAGCGCCCAATGTGTGGCGGCAATAATAACTGCAATCCGGTTTGCCCGATCGCCGCCAAATATGATGGCTCGATGCATATCGATGAAGCGGAGCGTTTGGGAGCAAAACTGCTGGATAACGCGGTGGTGTACCGTATAGAGGCAGCGGATGATGGCAAAATTACCGGCATTTGGTATAAAAAGCCGGATGGTTCCGAGCACCATTTAACCGCCGACTACTTTGTACTGGCGGCCTACGGCATTGAATCGCCCAAGCTACTGTTGATGTCGACGTCGGAGAAATATCCCAACGGCATTGCAAACTCTTCCGATCAGGTTGGCCGCAATTTGATGGGCCACACCGGCATCAGTATGAACGTGATGATGTCGGAAGATGTGTGGCCAGGTCAGGGGCCGACCGAATTGCTGGTGTATCTGAACAACCGCGATGGCGTATTCCGCAAGGATTTCCCCAGCTACAAGATCAAAGTGCGTAACACGGTGCCAACCGCCGATTATGCTGCATCGCTGATTGAGAAAGGTGTGCTGGGCTCCAAACTGGATGCTGAAATCCGGCGCCAGTCGGCACGCTCGCTGAACTTTGCTATCGATTTTGAAACCTTGCCGCTGGCGGAAAACCGCGTTACGCCAAGCAAGACGAAAAAAGATGCGATTGGTATTCCGTTGCCGGAGATTTACTACAGCGTGACGGATTACTGGCATGCCGGAAAAGAAGCGGGGCTCAAAGATTTTCACAAGTTTGCAGAACTACTGAATGCGGAAATATTGTCGATCGATACTAAGTTCCAGGATCGCCAGCACATCATGGGCACCACCATTATGGGCGATGATCCGCATAATTCGGTAGTAGATCGTGATTGCCGCACGCATGATCATCCCAATATGTGGATTGCCGGAACCAGCGTGATGCCGTCAGCATCTTGTATGAACCCGACCTTAACCGGCGCCGCGTTGAGCTTGCGCCTGGCTGAACATATGTTGCAGACCATGAAGACGGAAGTAGCAGGTT
>NZ_DALYOQ010000092.1:7027-17500 GCF_031974595.1 Pantoea sp. CTOTU46764
GTCGCCATAAATGGCGCCCCTACGTTCAACCGGTGCGCATTGATGCGCACCGGGTCAAACTATCACTTTTTATTGGAAATCAGCGTGCCTTTCAGGCCGTGCGGCTCGGAACGCAGATACTGCGGCGGCGCTTTGGCCTGCGCACCCAATTCCGCAGCGGCGTGCCACGGCCAGCGCGGGTCGTAAAGCACCGCGCGCGCCAGCGCGATCAAATCCGCATCACCTCCCTGCAAGGCCTGTTCTGCCTGCTTCGGCTCCGTAATCAAGCCAACGCCAATCACCGGAATCTTCACCTGTTTGCGGATGTCGCGGGCAAAAGGCAATTGATAGCCGGGGCCAACCGTAATTTTCTGCTGCGGTGACAGGCCGCCGCTGGAAACGTGCACGTAATCGCTGCCCGCCGCTTCAAGCTGCTGGCTGAAGACAATCGACTGCTCAACATCCCAGCCACCTTCAACCCAATCCGTTGCCGAAAGGCGCACGCCAACCGCCACCGAGTCCGGCAGGGCGCTGCGCACCGCATGGAACACTTCCAGCGGGAAGCGCAGACGATTCTCCAGCGAACCGCCGTATTCATCCTCACGCTGGTTACTCAGCGGTGACAGGAACTGATGCAGCAAATAGCCGTGTGCGGCGTGCAGTTCAATTAACTGGATACCGAGTTTGGCGGCACGCTGCGCGCTATCAACGAAGGCTTGTTTCAGACGCTCAAGATCCTGTTTTGTCAGTGCCACCGGCGGGCGATCTTCAGGAATAAAGGCTTGCGCAGAAGGCGCGACGGTTTGCCAGCCGCCTTGTTCCAGTGATAGCTGATTGCCACCGAGCCACGGCGCGGCGCAGGACGCTTTACGTCCGGCGTGACCGAGTTGAATACCAAAGGGAATGTCAGAATAGTGGCGGATATCCTGCAGAACGCTGGCCAGCGCCGCTTCCGTTGCATCGTCCCACAAGCCTAAATCACCGGAAGAAATACGTCCGGCCGCTTCGACAGCCGTCGCCTCAATGATCAGCAAACCGGCGCCGGAAAGCGCCAGTTGCCCGAGATGAATGCGGTGCCAGGCGCTGGCTTTGCCATTCTCAGCGGAGTATTGGCACATCGGCGCGATCACGATGCGATTATCGAGCGTTAACTTACCCAGTTGCGTCGCACTAAACAGTAAACTCATTGAAACCTCATCATCAGTGGCTGAATGGCTTTAAGCTTAGGGCCAAAAGCGCATTTTGCAGAGGGCTATGAGTTTGAATGTTGTAGCAAAAAGTAAGTTAAGCGGAATGTGCCCCACAGGTGAAAACCTCAGGGCAATGACTACAGAATAAATTCGCTAAATCTTGTCTGATTCTTAACCAAATAATCGGGGAAATGTTCGGCAGTAAGTTCTTGTTTGCACATTTTTCTGTCACGGCCCCAAATATCTTTGCCATTTTTCAGTGCATCAATAATATGATCGCTATTGTTGAATTGTGGTAAGTCATATTCCGTGTGCGAAATAGAAGACATTTTTTCCGATATCCGCTCTGGTCGCATAATCCATGAAAAGTGCCAGCCTGCAGATGTAATATTTTTATTACGTAGCTTGAAGAGCGTCCATTTCATAAAGCTGGATTTAATTGGGCTTTTTTTTATATTTCGGAAATCTTCTGGTTTACCGGCAAAGAAACCTTTAAGATTTTTAAGTGATGCCGCCCGGGGCAATGAACACACGCGCGGAACGCCATTAGTATTGAAAACCTGCAGATTGAACTGATAATTGTAGAAATTCATGTGCAGCGAGGTGCAAAGTCTGCGCTTATTAATTTTTACTATAACCTTGGGATTGGGTATTTCATCAACGTCGGAAACGATAATAATATCGTCGTCATTGGCGGATTCTAAACCTCTCATGATGGCATTTCGTGTATGGGCTTCGTTCTTCCATGCATTGACGACATTATTTGTGAAAAAGGGCGGCTCGTCATAAACGACATAAATAATCTTATGCTTAAATTTAGCGAATTTATTCACATTGAAATGCAAATTTCGCGGCTTACCGGTGAAAGTATGTGTAGATTCAACAATCACGAAGTAGTCGACGACGTCATTCAAAGTATGTAACCGAATGTCGAGTAACATATCTTCGTCATAGTATAAAAAACAATCATAAATCATAGCGATTCCGCTTAAGCTATTCTGGGTTCATTTGCCCACCTCTGATTGTAAGTATTCTGTCATATATTTATCAATTAATGCTAATAACTGATAAAAAAAAACAACTCACTGTTTTCATTTATGTCGATAAAAACGTCACCGGTCGCCATCCGCAGGCTGTGTCATTACCGGTGCGCACTGCCAACGCATGCGCTGCACGTTGCCAGCGTGCCATCACCTTTTCAACGAAGGAAATTACTTTATACCCACTATTTTGGGCTTAACCGATCGGCATTACCCATGAATGGCGACCCTTATATCTCGATCATTCTCCTCCGGGTGCTATGATCCCCGACTGATCATCGGGAAGTTGCTGGTGAGATGGGGGCGACCCTTGGGCATTAAGCCTGTTTTGTAGATTCATCCCCGGCAACTTTACTCCCGCCTTCAAGACCGGACGGTATCCTGTGCTTCGAGCACGCATCCATAAGGATGGTCATGGCGGTTTCCCTGATGTTGTTAAGGAGAATCTATGCAAACCCGTACGCCCGTTGGTATTGATATTGCCTCGAAAAAGTTTGATGTGGCCGTCTGGAAAGGCGATACGTCATACAAAACCAAAGTCTTCCCTAACACGCCTAAAGGCTTCAGCGCCCTTAAGAAATGGCTGGAGCCGTTCGGCGACTGCCATATCTGCATGGAGGCGACCGGTGCGTACAGCGAGCCGCTGGCCACGTTCCTGCACGATGAAGGCTATGACGTCAGCGTTGAAAACCCAGCCCGCATTAAGCGCTTCGGCCAGGCCGAACTGAACAATATGTCTTGCCAGGTACTGGCAAGACGGTATCTACAAAGCGGTGTTACTTCTGATTCTTACTGGTGAATTCCTGATAATTTTCTTTAGTCACCGTTTGATAAGGCACCCAGTTATAGGCTTCGGTCTTTTTACCGCTCAGCATGTCGTAAGCCACATCGACTGCGCCGGTTGCCTGACCTTTCGCATCCTGGAAAATTGTCACCGCCATTTTGCCGTTCTTAATAAACTGCAAGCCATCTGGCGTGCCATCGATACCGGCGACTAACACATTGCTTTTCTTCAGCTGATCGAGCGCCATAATTGCCCCGATCGCCATTTCATCGTTGTTGGCGATGATGGCATTGATGTCGTTACCATCCTGCAGCCAGGACAAGGTTTTATCGACCGCTTCGTTGCGCTGCCAGTTGGCGCTCTGTTTCTGGATCACTTTTAAGCCGGGATGATCCTTAACATAATCTTCAACCGCTTTGGTACGCTGACGCGCTTCCTCAGTGGAAAGGGCACCCATAAGAATGGCGATATTGCCTTTGTTATCCAGACGCTTGGCTAACGCTTCGATCTCCATCTTGCCGCTTAACGCAGAATCAGAACCGACATAAGCCATTTTGCCGGTCAATTTCACTTCGGGTTTACGGTTGACAAAGATCAGCGGGATATTGGCTTTCTGCGCGGCGGCGATTACTGGCATCACGCCTTGCGTATCCACCGGGTTGATGATGATCGCGTCCGCACCCTGATTGATGAAATCATCCACCTGCTGAATTTGCAGGGACACATCACCTTTGGCATCGGCAAACTGGCTGTTGAGCCCTTTGTCTTTGAGCTGCTTCTCCATCTGACTACGCAGGATGGAAACGAAATTGAGATCGAGGTTAGCCAAAGCGACGCCAACCATGTAGGTTTTCGCCTGGACAGTGAACACACTGAGCAAACCGCAGACAAGCATTACTACCTTGAATAATTTCATTTTTTTATCTCTGTAGGGGAGGTTTGTTTTATTTTGCATCCGGGTGCAAAGTTGGCCGGATTGCTGCCGCTGATTGACATCATGTTCAGAAGGGCAACGCGATGTGCTGTCTTCACTCTCTGGTACGGTTGAAAAATAGTCAACGCAGCAAAAATCGATTTCATCACCACGATCACAAAATCATCACGATTTGCACCCGAGTGCATAATAGAAATGCAACCGGGTGCAAAGTTTGCAAAAGTCGCCTCTTGCTAACGTGTGGAATCACTCTATGCTCACTTTTGCCAGGTAAATTACGGAAGGAAGCCGATGACGAGAACAGTGAAAAAGGCCACGGCCAGCGATGTGGCGCTGCTAGCGGGCGTGTCGAAATGGACAGTGTCACGTGCGTTCATGCCTGGCGCTTCGATTTCCGATAAGGCGCGCGAGAAGGTGATGCGCATCGCTAAAGAGCTGGGATATCGCCCCAATTTGCTGGCGCGCAGCCTGGTGAAGAAGAAGACGCATATCATTGGCGTGGTGATCGACGAGCTAAAGAATCCGCATACGCTGATGATCCTCAATGAAGCCACGCAGCAGCTGCAACGCCGTGGTTACATGGCGCTGATCCTCAACATCACCGATGGCGAACCGTATCGATCGGTGATGACGCAGGCGGATCAATTGCAGATCGACGGCGTTCTGTTTCTCGGCACGGTGTTATCGGCGCAGCTGATTACGCTAGTGGAGGACATGTATAACATTCCGCTGGTGCAGCTGTGTCGCAATACGCATGCGCAGGGCATTGATGTGGTGGCGATTGATGGTTATGCCGCAGGAAAACGAATCGCCGAACTTTTGCTGGCGCAGGGCGCGCAGCGTTTTGGCTTTATGCAAGGTCCGGATACACCGACGTCTCATCTGCTGCGCAAAGAGGGATTTGAAGCTACGCTGCAACAAGCGGGATGCCAGATTAATGTACTGCTAAAAGCGGGCTGTTACGATCGCGCGCGTAGCTGGCAGGCGATGAGTGATTACCTGCAACAGCCGGACGCGCCTGTGATTGATGCGCTGTTCTGTGAAAACGATGTGCTGGCGCTCGGTGCGATGGAAGCAATGCGCGCCGCGCCAAATATGCCCAAGATTGCGGTGGTGGGATTTGATGATATCGAAGAAGCCAGCGCGCCAGGCTGCCAGCTCACCACCTTTAGTCAGCGGATAGATCTGCTGATCGCCGAAGCGTTGAACCGCTTGATTGATGGTCGCGAGGGTGCTGATGAGCGTTGGCGCCACGGTGAAATGCGTGTGCGTCGTTCGCATTTGCGGTCGCCATGAATGGCGACCCTACGGCGTAAAATTACTGCTCGATGCTGGTCAGCAGCGCATTCTGAATAATTCTTTGCGCTTTTAGTGGGTTTTGCTCGCGCTGTGCTTCCTGCAAGGCGGCGATATCCAGCTTATCCAGCGCGCGATAAATATGTTTGAGGAAGCGGATCGACAGATTTGCAGCTTCGACATGATCTTCGCGGAACGGGAACTGATCGAGTTGCCATACGCCGTCCCAGTTGTTGATCTTCAGTACATAGAAGAATTCGAAAATCTCGGTCATGTGCACGGTGCCGACCACCAGATCGTCATCCCAACCGCGCAGGTTGTCGTTGACGTCCATACCAAACAGGCGGCCGCGATCGATAATCAGCTGGGCGGAATCCGCTGGCGACTCCCCAGCAAACAGCGCCTGACCGAAATCGAGCAATACGCCGACGTTATCGAGGCCAATGTCCTCGATGCCAAGCAGCGTACGCGCCGCCGAATCCCAGGTCATTTTCACACGCGGTTCACGCGGTTTGTACTCAATCGCAAATTTAACGTCAGGATTGGCGCTCGCCAGTTCGCGCATGCCATCCACCGCCATCTTCCACAAGTTTTTATGATCGACCTGGAACGGATAATCCCAACCGTCCTGACCTGGCCAGACTTTCACGTAGTTAGCGCCCAACTCACGCACCACGGTGGCGGCTTCATGCATCAAATCAAACGCCTGTTTGCGAATGGCAGCGTCCGGATTGGTAAAGGCACCGCGTGAGAAGCGACGCAGGTAAATTTCTGGCGTGACGCCGATTGCTTTCAATCCGGCATCGGCCAGCGCTTGTTTCACCTGCGCGACCGTGACGCCTTCAGTGAAGGGATAGGGCACGTCAACGTAGGAAAGATCCTCAACGCTGCCAGCGAGTTTAATCTGCTCAAGCGTACTGAGCGCCGGTCCGTAACCATCTACGGCGTAGCGATCGATATAGTTGGCAAAGTGCCACAAGCCGGCACCGAATTTCGGATACGTGTAGGAACTCATTCGACCTTCTCCTCAGATGATTGCATTTGTGAATATATATTCACATTGGGTTATATATTCCATTCTGCACCTCGATGTGCGCACTTAACCAGCAATCAGTGGAGAAAATGCAACCACAATCACACAAAATCACTTAAACCGTAGGGTCGCCATTCATGGCGACCAGGTTTGTACAAGGTTGGTGGCGTAATGCTTGTGAATCGGTCGCCATGAATGGCGACCCTACGTTTTACATCTTTGCCTGATAACCCATTCGGCTTAACCGGCTGAATAACTCTTTATTATTGGCGCAGTTAAGCTTGCGAATAATACTTTGCCGGTGATGGCTAATGGTTTTACAACTGAGATGCAGTTTATGCCCGATATCGGTGAGATTGCTGGTTTGCCCCAACATGCGCAATAAGCCAAATTCACGCGGTGAAAGGGTTTGTTTGGTGCGGCGAACACCAACAGCGAACTCTGCGAACGATTCCAAACCTAATACCGCATCAGAAAGCTCCTGCAGGCTGCATTTTTTTGAGAGAAAAGTAACGCCCGGCAGCACGCCAACCACATAACTGATGACCGCTTTCTCATGCAGATCGGTGAGCACGATAATCCGCGTGGCGGGAGATGAGCGCTGTACTTTGAGTAACAGCTCGGTGAAGTACTGCACATCGCGTCCATAAGCGGTTAATTCGCTAATGAGCACATCGGTTCGTGCCACTTTGCTCAATGCTACATCCATATCATCACTTTCGATGTTTTTGACCTGAATGAGCTTCCCGGCAAAATAATGCGAAATCCCTTCAGTAATCCATTTGTTATTGTCTATCAGCGTTAATGACAACATAGTTATCCCCATCCTTATTATGCTGCTATTAAAGCGCGATGGCGGCGCGATAAATATCGGACCAGGGAGGGAGGTTTGTATGAAATTTCCTAAATTCGTCTTTGCGCATTTTTAGGGCAGAGACTGCACCAACAGCTCACCTTTTACTCTTTTTGCTACGTACTTGATTCCGCAAGTCTCAACCCAAAGAAAGAAATTTTCGATGAAAAACCCACCAATTCCTCACGTTAAGAAATATTGCTAGCAATAAAGCTAGAGTGGCATATCCCTTGCTTTACTCCTGACATCGCAAGATGTGTGTTCAATCAGGAGGCCTTTATGTCATCGCCGCAGGTTATGTGGAATATCGCCAGCCATCAGCGTTACGCCTACAGCTCAATCGAACATCAGGTATTGCCCGTGTGGCCAAAAGGTAAAGGTCTGGCGCTGTATATCGCCATGAATCTGGAGCATTTCGCGTTTGGCTTGCCGGAAGGCGCGAAGCTGTCGCAGGGGGCGAATCGCCTCGACGTGCTGAACTATGCGTGGCGCGACTACGGCAATCGGGTCGGCGGCTGGTATCTGGCCGATCTGTTTGCCGAACTGAGTATTCCGCCAGCGGTTATTGCCAACACCGCCATCATCGATTATTGCCCGCAGCTGCTCGATCGCTGGGTAAGCCTGCCCGGCAGTGAACTGATCGGCCACGGTCATACCAACTCGCAGCGTCAGGGCGAACTGAGCCGTGAAAATGAGTTTGCGCTGATCGCCCGCTGCCAGCAGCGACTCACCGAATATCAGCAACGTCCGGTGGCGGGTTGGCTGTCGCCGTGGATCTCCGAAAGCCATGACACGCCCGACTTACTACGCCAAAACGGCTTCAGCTACACCCTGAACTGGGCGCATGACGATCGTCCGGTTGCGCTGCAAACGTCGCACGGCGATCTGCTGTCGGTGCCGTATCCGCAGGAGATCAACGATATTCCCACCATCATTCCTAATGGCACCTCGATTGAAACCTTCTGCAGCATGATCGAAAGCCAGTTCGCCGAGATGAAACTGCGCGCCGAACAGCGCCCGCAGGTGATGGGCATCGCGTTGCATCCTTACATCGTCGGTCAGCCGTTCCGGCTTCATCACTTGCGGCAGACATTAAAGAACATTATCGCGCAGTGCGAAGACGTATGGATAACCACGCCTGGCGAGATCGCCGCGCATTCACTGAACGTAACCAACAACGTCGCCTGATATCATTGGAGAACAGCATGACCGCAGCATTAACAGCAGTAGAGATCGTGAAAGAGTTTCTGGCGGCGTCGATGGCGCCGGACCCAGACCGAGCCGCCGCGCTGATGGCCGCGGACGTGGTCATCACCTTTACCGGCAAGCGCGTGATGCCCACCGTACATGGCGTCACCGCGTTTAACGCCGGGCGCTATCAATGGGTGAAAAAGCAGCTGGGCGAGTTTGACTGGATGGAGAAAAGTCCCGGTCATGTGGTGGTCTACTGCACCGGTTTTCTTTATGGCGTTTGGCCGGACGGACGTGAATTCGCCGGTAATCGCTACCTCGACCGCTATGAAGTGATGGCGGGGCGCATTACAAAAATGGATGTGTGGAACGACAGCGCCGAGTGGATCTTGACGCCAGAGCTGAATCAATCACCACGTTAATAACAAACAAATCAACTGGCATTGGCTTTGCATGCATTGCTAGCAATAACCTTAGCAAACTAATGAGAGATCAATGATGAAGCAACTTTTTCTGTCGTTGTTAGTAGCAGGTTCGTTAGGTATGGTCAGTCACGCGGCGCTGGCGGAGAACGTGGTGCGCTGGGCAACCGATGCCGATATCCCAACGCTGGATCCGGATGCCTACGCATCCACCAAAGCGCTGACCTTCCAGAATCACATTTATGAATCGCTGGTGCAGCGTGATAACGATTTAAAAATCCAGCCGTGGCTGGCGCTGAGCTGGCAGCAGATCGATGACACCACGCTGCGCTTCAAACTGCGCGAGGGGGTGAAATTTCATAATGGCGACGAGCTGACGTCAGAAGATGTGGTGGCATCGGTGGCGAGGGTAACGGATCCGGCTTCGGGTATTCGCGCGAACGCCTCAACCATGAAAGACGCGGTGGCGGTCGACAAATACACTGTGGATATTCATCTGGTGAAGAAAACCGGCATCGCCATCAACGAGCTGACCGGCGTGATGATCATGGATAAGAAATGGCTCAGCGAGCATAACGCGCTGAAGCCTACCGATATCAGCCAGGGCACGGAAGGTTACGCCACCAACAATACCAACGGTACCGGACCGTTTATTTTGCAGAGTCGCCAACGTGATACGCAGATGGTGCTGATACGCAATCCCAACTGGTGGAATGCCGCTGCCGGCACCACCAATATCGACAAAATCATTTTCAAACCAATCTCATCCGATGCCACGCGTCTTTCTGGCCTGCTGGCGGGTGAATACGATTTAGTGACCTCGGTACCGCTGCAGGATATTCAGCGCCTGCAAAACAATCCTGCCGTGCAGCTGCAGGTGAGCCCGTCGTTACGCGTCGATTATCTGACGCTCAACATGCGCGACACCCTGAATGCCAAAAACGCCAAAGCAGAAAACCCACTTAAAGACATTCGTGTGCGTCAGGCACTGTACATGGCAATTAATCGCGAGGCGATCACGCAAAAAGTGATGCGCGGTCTGACTAAACCGACCAATAACTATCTGGCGCCGGATATTCCGGGTTATGACGCTAAGGCGGGCGTGGATTATCCGTACGATCCGGCGAAGGCCAAAGCGTTGCTGGCGGAAGCCGGTTATCCGCAAGGCTTCAACCTCAACTTTGATTGCCCGGAAGGCACCTACATTAACGCTCCGCAATGGTGCCAGGCGGTGCAGAGCTACTGGTCGAAGATTGGCGTGAAAGCCGCGCTGAATGTGCATCCGGCCAGCGTCTATGACCCGATTCTGGTTAATGGCCGCACGGATGTCGGCGTGCTCGGCTGGGCCAACCTGCCGATCATGGATCCCTACAGCGTGGCGGTGCAGCTGCTGCACACCAGTAACGGGAAAAGCCTCGGCACCTTTAACATCCCGCGCTACAGCAATCCGGCGGCGGACTGCCTTATCTGCCGATGCACTTTGAACCCACCGTGTGGGCGATGAGCAAAAAACTGACGCTGAAACAGACGCCAGATAATGTTCAGCGCCTGTGGTACGGCAAGGTTAGCAATTAAATCTGCGAGGTCGCCATGAATGGCGACCCTACGGGAGGCCGTTATGGTGTTTTTTGTGCGCAAGTTACTGCAGGCATTTATGTTGCTGGCGGGTGTGGCGCTGCTGTCTTTTGTTCTGTTTCAGTATCTTGGCGATCCGGTAGCCAGCATGCTGCCGGAGAGCGCCACAGAGGTTG
>NZ_DALYOQ010000093.1:0-15312 GCF_031974595.1 Pantoea sp. CTOTU46764
TGAAGGTCTGAACGTACTCCAGTACTTCATCTCCACGCACGGTGCGCGTAAAGGCCTTGCGGATACCGCACTGAAAACTGCTAACTCCGGTTATCTGACGCGTCGTCTGGTAGACGTAGCGCAGGATCTGGTTGTTACCGAAGATGACTGCGGCACGTTCGAAGGCATCATGATGACTCCGGTCATCGAAGGTGGTGACGTTAAAGAGCCGCTACGTGAGCGTGTACTGGGTCGTGTAACGGCTGAAGACGTTCTGAAGCCGGGCACTGCAGACATCCTGATCCCGCGTAACACCCTGATCGATGAGCACTGGTGTGATGTGATCGAACTGAATTCAGTCGATGCGATCAAAGTGCGCTCGGTTGTTGGCTGTGAAACCGACTTCGGTGTGTGCGCACACTGCTACGGTCGCGATCTGGCACGTGGTCACATCATCAACAAAGGTGAGGCCATCGGTGTTATCGCAGCACAGTCCATCGGTGAGCCGGGTACTCAGCTGACGATGCGTACGTTCCACATCGGTGGTGCGGCATCTCGTGCGGCTGCTGAATCCAGCATCCAGGTGAAGAACAAAGGTACTATTAAGCTTACCAACGCGAAGTCTGTAACCAACTCCTCAGGAAAACTGGTTATCGTTTCACGTAACGTTGAGCTGAAGATGATCGACGAGTTCGGTCGTACCAAAGAGAGCTATAAAGTGCCTTACGGTGCGGTTATGGCTAAAGGTGATGGCGAGCAGGTTGCAGCGGGCGAGACCGTAGCAAACTGGGATCCACATACCATGCCGGTAATCACCGAAGTGGGCGGTTTCATTCGCTTCACTGACATGATCGACGGTCAGACCATTACGCGTCAGACTGACGATTTAACCGGTCTGTCATCGCTGGTGGTTCTGGATTCTGCAGAACGTACTGCGGGTGGTAAAGATCTGCGTCCTGCGCTGAAAATTGTTGATGCCAACGGAAATGATGTTCTGATTCCAGGTACCGACATGCCAGCACAGTACTTCCTGCCGGGCAAAGCGATTGTTCAGCTGGAAGATGGCGTTAAGATCAGTGCCGGTGATACGCTGTCGCGTGTTCCGCAAGAATCTGGCGGTACCAAGGATATTACCGGTGGTCTGCCGCGCGTTGCTGACTTGTTCGAAGCGCGTCGTCCGAAAGAACCAGCAATCCTGGCGGAGATCAGCGGTATCATCTCCTTCGGTAAAGAGACCAAAGGTAAGCGTCGTCTGGTAATCACGCCGGTTGATGGTAGCGATCCGTACGAAGAGATGATTCCAAAATGGCGTCAGCTTAACGTATTCGAAGGTGAGCGCGTAGAACGTGGTGACGTCGTATCTGACGGCCCAGAGTCTCCGCACGACATCCTGCGTCTGCGTGGCGTCCATGCTGTTACCCGTTACATCACCAACGAAGTGCAGGAAGTTTACCGTCTGCAAGGCGTTAAGATTAACGATAAACACATTGAAGTCATCGTTCGTCAGATGCTGCGTAAAGCAACCATCTCGAGCGTGGGAAGCACCGACTTCCTGGAAGGTGAGCAGGCTGAATACTCTCGCATCAAGATCTCTAACCGTGAACTTGAAGCGAATGGCAAAATCGGCGCAACATTCATGCGCGATCTGCTGGGTATCACCAAAGCGTCACTGGCAACCGAATCGTTCATCTCTGCAGCATCGTTCCAGGAGACCACACGTGTCCTGACCGAAGCAGCAGTTGCAGGTAAGCGCGATGAACTGCGCGGCCTGAAAGAGAACGTAATCGTGGGTCGTCTGATCCCAGCCGGTACCGGTTATGCTTATCACCAGGATCGTATGCGTCGCCGCTCTGCGGGCGAAGCACCGGTTGCACCGCAGGTTACTGCGGATGAAGCCTCTGCTAGCCTGGCTGAATTGCTGAACGCCGGTCTGGGCGGAAGCGACGACGAGTAATTCGTCTGCTAAAGCTGACCAATAAAAAACCCTGTCTCGGCAGGGTTTTTTTTCGTCTTGATTTTGTCAGAACTTACGGCAGACATCTTCGCGTGTCAGTCCGATATCCCGCAGCTGATTGTCACTCAGTTTTGACAGGATGTGATGCGTTTCCCGCCGTGCTTTCCAGTATTTAACCATACGTACTGCGCCACGGAAGATATCCAGTAAAGTGACATCAAAAGGTTTAGCCGCGCGGTTTTGATCGAATTCCATAATCCTTGCCCTCAGTAGGTTGCCTGAGATGCATTGTCCAATTCCTGCGTACTATGATACAGACGCAAAAATCACTTATCTTTAACATACAGATTGCGCTGTGATGGATCTGAATGGTAATAATAAGGGCTATCTGTACTGGTTTGTTATGATCTAAGGCTGAGTGAGGCATACGATGACGCGCTACCAACATTTGGCATGTTTGCTTTCGGATCGAATTGAGCAAGGGCTGTACCGCAGCGGCGAGCGCTTGCCATCGGTGCGCACGCTTAGCCTGGAACACGGCGTGAGTATCAGTACCGTTCAGCAGGCATATCATCTGCTGGAAGAGAAACAGCTGATCGTGCCGCAGCCTCGATCCGGGTATTTCGTTGCAACGCGCAAAGCGACGCCGCCGATGCCCGCCATAACCCGACCGGCACAGCGCCCGGTGGAAATCACACAGTGGGAATCTGTGCTGGAGCTGCTCAGCAGCAGGACTAACAGCGATGTATTGCAACTCGGCAGCGGTATTCCCGATCTCACTCAGCCCACGTTGAAACCGCTGTGGAAAATTCAGAGCCGCATGGCGCAGAGGCAGGAAATTGATCAGCTCAACTATGACAGTTTGTTGGGCGTCGCGGCATTGCGCGAACAGGTTGCGCGTCTGACGATTGACAGCGGTTGTCAGCTCACGGCAGAAGATATCGTGATTACCACCGGCTGCCATGAAGCGTTGTCGATTTCGATTCGTGCAATATGCCAGGCCGGCGACATCATTGCGGTGGAATCGCCGACTTTCCACGGCACCATGCAAACCCTGCGCGGCTTCGGCATTCGCGCCATTGAGATTCCTACCGATTCGGTCACCGGTATCAGCCTGGAAGCGCTGGAACTGGCGTTCGAGCAGTGGCCGATCAAAGCGGTGGTGGTAGTGCCCAACTGCAATAATCCGCTGGGCTTCATCATGCCGGAATCTCGCAAACGTGCGCTGGTTACGCTGGCGCAGCGTTTCGATGCCGCGATTATTGAAGACGATGTGTATGGTGAGCTGGCGTGGGAATATCCGCGTCCGGTTACCATCAAGTCGCTGGACCACGATGGCCGCGTGTTGCTGTGCAGTTCGTTCTCCAAAACACTGGCGCCGGGATTGCGGGTCGGTTGGGTGGCGCCGGGGCGCTATCGTGATCGCGTGCTGCATATGAAATACATCAGCACCGGATCGACGGCCACACAGCCGCAGCATGCGGTCGCCGAATTTATTCGCCTTGGTCATTATCTGCCGCACTTGCGGCGCATGCGTCAGGTGTATCAACGCAACTACGAAACTTTCAGCTGTTGGGTGCGCCACTACTTCCCGTGCGGGATTTGTGTGTCGCGTCCTCAGGGCAGCTTCCTGATGTGGATTGAGCTGCCAGAGGCGTTTGACGCAGTTAGGCTCAACACCGAACTGCGGGAGCTGAACATGCAGGTTGCGGTCGGCTCGCTGTTTTCGGCCTCGGGCAAGTATCGCAACTGCTTGCGCCTGAATTATGGTTTGCCAATGAATGAGCATACGGAGCAGGCGATAGCCCAACTCGGTGCAGCGGTAGAACGTGCCATGCTGGCTTGCAGTGTAGAAACCGTGCATACCTCCTCCCTGACCATGTAAAGAAAGGCAGGGCTGGGAGAGGTTAAGACCAGCCCTGGCCCGCTGCAAGCGACAGCGGGCAGGCATACTTTAGCTTTATCAGGAAAGGACGCTAGCCATCACATCACGCTGCTGCGCGGCAGATTCCAGCGTTTCATCCTTACTTACCACGCATTACATTGCTTTTGCAGGTTCGATTCCATTTTCCACCAGTGACAGCAGCTGCTGAGTTGCTGCGCGCCAGTCTGCGGCATGGGTAATCGCGCTCACCACCGCAATACTTCCCACGCCAGTGGCCAGCACTTCAGGCACGCGCGCCAGTGAAATACCGCCAATCGCCACGGTTGGCATATCCTGTAAACGCGTCAGATGGCGTTTCAATTCCACCACGCCCTGCGGCGCAGAAGGCATGTCTTTGGTTTGCGTAGGATAGATGTGGCCAAGCGCAATATAAGAGGGGCGCAGCGCCAGAGCCCGATCCAGCTCGGCATCGTCATGCGTCGATAAACCCAGACGCAATCCCGCCTCACGGATGGCCGCCAGATCGGCGACATCGAGGTCTTCCTGGCCAAGGTGCACGCCATAAGCGTGATATTTAATGGCTAATCGCCAGTAATCATTGATAAACAGCCGAGCGCGATACTGTTTGCCAAGCGCAATCGCCTCGCGCACGGCATCTTCCACCTCATGATCTTCACAATCTTTGATGCGCAGCTGAATGGTGCGCACACCGGCTTCCAGCAAGCGCGCGATCCATTCCACGCTATCAACAACCGGATACAGCCCCAGTTTTGGGGCCGTGGCAGGAAAGGCGTCGGTCATACATTTTCCTCTTTAAGGGTATCGGCAGCGTGATAAAGCTCGCCGCCACGATTGCGGAAGGCATCCGACATTTGCGCCATACCAATCTCTATCGGCTGAGCTTCAGCCTGTTGGCGTGCGGCAAACTCGCGCACTTCCTGAGTAATTTTCATTGAGCAGAATTTTGGGCCGCACATCGAACAGAAGTGCGCGACTTTGCCTGATTCCTGCGGCAGGGTTTCATCGTGATAGGCGCGTGCGGTGTGCGGATCAAGCGCCAGATTGAACTGATCTTCCCAGCGGAATTCAAAACGCGCTTTCGACATCGCATTGTCGCGGATCTGCGCGCCCGGATGACCTTTCGCCAGATCCGCTGCGTGCGCGGCGATCTTGTAGGTGATCAGCCCTTGTTTCACATCCTCTTTATTAGGCAAACCGAGGTGCTCTTTCGGCGTCACGTAACAGAGCATGGCGCAGCCGAACCAGCCAATCATGGCCGCGCCAATGCCGGAAGTGAAATGGTCGTAGCCGGGCGCGATATCGGTGGTGAGCGGGCCAAGCGTGTAAAATGGGGCTTCGTGGCAGTGCTCAAGCTGTTCGGTCATATTGCGACGAATCATCTGCATCGGCACATGGCCCGGACCTTCAATCATCACCTGCACATCATATTCCCAGGCGATTTTAGTCAGTTCGCCCAGCGTATGCAGTTCAGCAAATTGTGCCTCATCGTTGGCATCCTGAATCGAGCCGGGACGCAGGCCGTCGCCGAGCGACAGCGCCACATCGTAGGCAGCACAAATTTCACAAATCTCGCGGAAGTGCAGATAGAGGAAGCTTTCGGTGTGATGCGACAGGCACCATTTCGCCATGATCGAGCCGCCGCGCGACACAATGCCGGTCAGGCGTTTGGCCGTCATCGGCACGTAGCGCAGCAGTACGCCAGCGTGAATGGTGAAGTAGTCGACACCTTGTTCCGCCTGCTCCAGCAGCGTGTCACGGAAAATCTCCCAGTTGAGATCTTCTGCAATACCGTTCACTTTCTCCAGCGCCTGATAAATCGGCACTGTACCAATTGGCACCGGGCTGTTGCGCAAAATCCACTCACGCGTTTCATGAATGTAGCGGCCGGTTGAGAGATCCATCACGGTGTCTGCGCCCCAGCGCGTCGACCATACCAGCTTCTCCACTTCTTCTTCAATTGATGAACTCACCGCCGAGTTACCAATGTTGGCATTTACCTTCACCAGGAAGTTGCGGCCAATGATCATCGGTTCTGATTCGGGATGGTTGATGTTAGAAGGGATGATGGCGCGGCCGCTGGCGACTTCCTTGCGGACAAATTCAGCGGTGATATTTTCCGGCAGATTAGCGCCAAAGCTGTGGCCCGGATGCTGCTGTAGCAGCACTTCACCGCGAATACGCTCGCGGCCCATGTTTTCACGCAGCGCAATAAACTCCATCTCGGGCGTGATGATGCCCTGACGCGCATAGTGCAACTGGGTAACCCGGCGACCCGCTTTGGCGCGGCGCGGTTGTGGCAGATTCTCAAACCGCAGGTGATCCAAACCTTCATCCGCCAGACGTTGCTGCGTGTAGCTGGAACTTAGCTGGTGGATAGTTTCGCTGTCGCCACGTTCTTCGATCCAGTTGGCGCGTAGTCTTGCAAGTCCCTGATGCACATCAATAGTGGCTTGAGGATCGCCATAAGCACCGGCGGTGTCGTATACCGGCACCGCTTCATTCGGCTCATATTGCGGATGTTCTTTGCTGCCGCCGATATGTGTCGGGCTGAGCTGTATCTCACGCATTGGCACGCGAATATCCTCGCGGCTGCCAGTGATCCAGATACGTTTGGAGTTGGGGAAAGCAGTTCCCTGCAGGGAATCGATAAATTCTTGCGCCTGAGCGCGTTGTTCTCGACGAGACGTTTTAGCAGACATAGCAAGTTTCCGGTAACGGTTGGAAGTTGCTTGTCCAGAGTTCGGAAGGAGTAACAGCGACGATGCTGGGCGCCAGCTTGCAACGCGCTGATGATGTCTACTCTTGTTCCCTTCGCAGGTACTAACCTGATCAGGTTCCGCGGATCCCGAATTAACGGTCTCAGCCCCGAAGGGCACTCCGACAAGGTTGTGTTTTGTGGTTTAAGCTACTTTGCTTGCTATTTCACGCCTGGGCAGTGCTCGTGGCCGTCACGTACTACGTGTACGCTCCGGTCCCTGCGCGCTGTCCGAGCGTGAACTGGCTGCACACGCTACGCTTAAACCGCAAAATTTGCCTCTTCATGTTTTGAAGAGGCAATAAAAAAGCCCATTCAGCATAAGAGGGCTTTTCTTGAATAACAAGTTTTTTACAACTTCAGGATGTTAAGCCGGGCGGGCGATGACGCTGTCATTAGCCACCGGCGGGCGCGCCAGCTGGTGATCCCAGGCGAGCTGCACCAGCTTATCTTCCAGCGTAAAGCGCGATTCCAGCACTTCACCGACTTCGGAGAGCGCGGTTTGAAAATCCACGCAATTATCATCGTTAATTGCTTGCTGCAGATGGGTGTCGTAAAGCTGCATGATGCGATCGGTATTCGCCTCAAGTGCCGGATAAATCTGCGCGGCCACGATTAATGGGCTATCACCCTGCATCTCACTAATGATGTGTTCATACACGCTGAAATGGCCGGTAGACAGGTAATCTACCAGGTTGTGACAGAATGCATCCAGCGCCTGTTCATCCAGCGCAGTTAACGCATCTTTTTGTGGCTTCATGCCAATAAGCTCGTAGTAAGTGACGAGCAGCTGTCGACGGGCGCGCAGCCATGAATCCACCAATTCATTTCTGCCACCGACACGCTCTGTCAGGTTCTCTAACTGGTTAAGCATATGGGGCTCCAGGTAGGTTATAGTTGTTAATTACACACTTAATATTAGGATTTCAGCGTGCGATTTGACGCTAAGGACAACGATTAAGATGCAACGTGAGATCTCAAGCTTAGACGCTGGTTGGTGGGTTGTCAGCCATGAGCAAAAACTTTGGTTGCCGCAGGGCGAATTGCCGCATGGCTTAGCCAGCGATTTTGGCCTGAACGGCAGCAACGGCATGTTGATTGGCGAGTGGCAGGGCGAGAATGTCTGGCTGGTACGCGAATCGCGCCCGGACAGCATGGGCTCGGTGCGCCAACTGATTGATGAAGATGTCGGTCTGTTCCAAATCGCCGGACGTGGTGTGCAGCTGGCGGAGTTTTACCGCTCGCACCGCTGGTGCGGCTATTGCGGCCATGAGATGCACATCAGCAAACGCGAATTTGCCTGCTTGTGCAATCATTGCCGCGAGCGCTATTACCCGCAAATTGCGCCGTGCATCATCGTGGCCATCCGTCGTGGCGATGAGATCCTGCTTGCCAATCATGCGCGTCATCGCAACAACATCTATACCGTGCTGGCAGGGTTCGTCGAAGTGGGCGAAACCTTAGAACAAGCGGTAGCGCGGGAAGTGATGGAGGAGAGTAACGTGCGGGTGAAAAACGTGCGTTACGTGACCTCGCAGCCGTGGCCGTTCCCGCATTCCCTGATGATGGCGTATATGGCGATCTGCAACACGACGGCAAAGAGCTGCTGGATGCCGGTTGGTATCGCTATGACAATCTGCCGCTGTTACCGCCGCCCGGCACGGTGGCGCGTCGCCTGATTGAAGATACCGTTGCCCTGTGTCGCGCCAGCGCGGCGTGAAAATGCTACACTGCCGGCCTTAGCATGAGAGAGCCCATTATGAGTGAACTGAAGAACGATCGTTATCTGCGCGCCCTGTTACGTCAGCCGGTAGATGTCACGCCGGTATGGATGATGCGACAAGCTGGGCGCTATTTGCCGGAGTACAAAGCCACGCGCGCTGAAGCCGGTGATTTTATGTCGCTGTGTAAGAATGCTGAGCTGGCGTGTGAAGTCACGCTGCAACCGCTGCGTCGCTATGCGCTGGATGCGGCAATCCTCTTCAGCGATATCCTCACCATTCCGGATGCGATGGGACTTGGGCTCTACTTTGAGACCGGCGAAGGCCCGCGTTTCTCCAACCCGATCACCTGTCGTGCGGATGTCGACAAACTGCCGGTGCCGGATCCAGAGCATGAACTCGGTTATGTGATGAACGCGGTGCGTACCATTCGTCACAACCTGAAAGGCGAAGTGCCGCTGATCGGTTTCTCCGGCAGTCCGTGGACGCTGGCGACCTACATGGTTGAAGGCGGCAGCAGCAAAGCCTTCACGAAAATCAAAAAGATGATGTACGCCGAGCCGCAAACCCTGCACAAATTGCTGGATAAGCTGGCGGACAGCGTGATTCTTTATCTCAATGCGCAGATCAAAGCTGGCGCGCAGTCGATCATGGTGTTCGATACATGGGGCGGCGTGCTGACCGGACGCGACTATCGCGAATTCTCGCTCTATTACATGCATAAAATCGTCGATAGCGTGCTGCACGAGAACGAAGGTCGTCGCGTACCTATTACGCTGTTCACCAAAGGTGGCGGCCAATGGCTGGAAGCGATAGCCGCGACCGGCTGTGATGCGCTGGGGCTCGACTGGACCACCGATATCGCCGATGCGCGTCGTCGCGTAGGTGACAAAGTGGCGCTGCAGGGCAACATGGATCCTTCCATGCTGTATGCACCGCCTGCGCGCATCGAGCAGGAAGTAGCCGGGATTCTTGAAGGTTTTGGCGCGGGCGAAGGCCACGTGTTTAACCTGGGCCACGGCATCCATCCAGACGTACCGCCTGAGCATGCCGGTGCGTTTGTAGAAGCGGTGCATCGTCTGTCACGTCCTTATCATCAGGGCTGATGATGGATTTAGCCGCACTACGCCAGGAACAGTTGCAACGCGCTGCTGATGTGGTGCGGCAGGATGATTTCGACGTGCTGCCGCCGCGTTTTATTGGTGGCGCCGACGTAGGTTTTGAACAGGGCGGTGAGATCACACGCGCTGCTCTGGTCATCCTCGAGTATCCATCCTTAACGCTGGTGGAACATCGCATTGCACGCGTGGCCACTACCATGCCGTATATTCCGGGCTTCTTATCCTTCCGCGAAATGCCGGCACTGCTGGAAGCCTGGCAGCAACTCTCCCACATGCCCGATCTGCTGTTTGTTGATGGTCACGGTATTTCCCATCCGCGTCGGCTTGGCGTGGCGGCGCATTTCGGATCGCTGGTGGATGTGCCTACCATTGGCGTAGCGAAGAAGCGTCTATGCGGGCGTTTTGCTGAGCTGGACGCTGAGCCAGGCAGCCGTCAGCCGCTGCTCGACAAAGGTGAGCAGATTGGCTGGGTATGGCGCAGTAAAGCGCGCTGTAATCCGCTGTTTATCTCGACCGGCCATCGGGTCAGCATGGATAGCGCCTTGCATTGGGTGGAAGCCTGTACCGCAGGCTATCGTTTGCCGGAACCGACGCGTTGGGCGGATGCTGTCGCCTCTGGACGCCCGGCCTTTCTGCGCTGGCAAAATACGCCTTAACGCTGTTTGTGCCCGGCTTTTGCGGTACACTGCCGCCAGCTAACCTATTGAGAGTAAGTTTGATGTTACAGAATCCCGTCCATTTGCGTCTGGCGAAGCTTGAAAGCTGGCAGCATATGACTTTCATGGCCTGCCTGTGCGAGCGTATGTTCCCCAACTATTGGGCTTTCTGTCAGCAGACCGAATTCGCCGATCCGCAACTCTATCGCCGCATCCTCGATCTAATCTGGGAAAGCCTGACGGTCAAAGATGCCAAAATCAATTTCGACGGTCAGCTGGAGAAATTTGAAGCGGCGATCCCTGATGGTGATGATTTTGAGGTTTACGGTGTGCATCCGGCGATTGATGCCTGCGTGGCATTAAGTGAACTGCTGCATGCACAACTCAGCGGCGAAACGCTGGAGCACGCCATTGAAGTCAGCCGTACATCGATCACCACCGTGGCGATTCTGGAAATGACGCAGGCCGGTCGCGAAATGACCGACGAAGAGCTGCGTGGAAATCAGGCGGTAATCGATGAATGGGACCTGCAGTGGGAGATTTTCCGCCTGCTGTCAGAGTGCGAAGAGCGCGACCTCGAATTGATTAAAGGCCTGCGTGCAGACCTGCGCGAAGCGGGAATCAGTAACATCGGTATACTTTTTCAGCAATAAGGCAAGAAAACGTGACTTCAGGCCCGAATTACCGCGCCTGGAGGCTTCACATCGGCCCCCTGTCTGGTCTACATTTGGGGGGCTGAAAATTGTGGCTATCGGTGCGTGCCGGCTGAACAAGGCCTGAGAAGGGCTTTTCCCTCGCACTCGTTGCTTAGCAAGCGATAAATACACTTTAAGGATAACTTATGAACAAGACTCAACTGATTGATGTGATCGCAGAGAAAGCTGACCTGTCTAAAACCCAGGCTAAGACTGCGCTGGAATCTACCCTGGCTGCGATCACTGAGTCTCTGAAAGAAGGTGATGCTGTACAACTGGTTGGTTTTGGTACTTTTAAAGTGAACCACCGCGCTGAGCGTACCGGTCGCAACCCGCAGACTGGCAAAGAGATCAAAATTGCAGCGGCTAACGTGCCAGCGTTCGTTTCAGGCAAAGCTCTGAAAGACGCTGTTAAGTAAGTTTCCGCATTGCGGTTTAGCTTTAAAAGAGGGGGCGTTAGCGCCCCTTTTTGTTGCCGGGACCTGCCATGCTGAATTCAATTCCTCAGCGCGTGTGCGCCCTGTTATTCGGTGCGCTACTTACGGGCTGTAGCTCCACTCATGATCTTCCTGCCTTTACGGCGAGCGGCTATCTGGCCGACCGCGGCACCGTGCGCATCTGGCGCAAGAATAGCGACCATCAAGTGGTTCATCTGCGAACGGTCTTCACGCCCTTTAATGGCGATGCGATGGAAACCACTGATTACAACTGGCAGCAGCAGAAGCTGATTAGCGTCGAACGACGCGTCGCGGTTGCACAGCCGGATGATGTCACCTTACGCTTCGATCATCAGGGCAATCTCAATTTCATGCAGCGCCAGCTGGCGGGACGACGTGAAGCAGTCAGCGCTGATAGCGTTGAGCTGTATCGCTTCGATGCGCAGCGCATGCTGGATCAGAGCAATGCGTTGCTTGCAGGCCGCGTATTGCTGCGTCAGGGCCATTGGCTGGGCGGCAATCAGGTACGAGAGTGCGATGACAAGCTGGTGAATGCGGCCTTTGATCGCGACACGCTGTATACGCTAAGTCGCCAGCAGCAGAGCCAGTCTGCGCCGTTGATGGTGTCGTGGCTGGAAGCGCCGGAAGGTGTGCAACTGCTACGTGCTACGCCGGATGACGAATGCAGCTGGCAGCCAAAAGAGAGTGATTTCTAGCAGGCAGATAAGAGAAGGGGCACATGCTGTGCCCCTTTGCGTACTTATTTGCGGTTAATGGCGCGATAACCGATATCGCGGCGGCAGAAGCTGCCATCCCACGAAATATGCTGCGCCAGCGCATAAGCGTTCTTCTGCGCTGCGGCTACATCATCGCCCAGCGCGGTCACGCACAGTACGCGGCCACCGTTAGTCACCACCAGATCGTCTTTCATGGTGGTACCAGCGTGGAACACTTTGCCGTCCGGCACTTCTTCGAGCGGCAGACCATGAATCTGATCGCCTGTGTTGTAATCGCCCGGATAACCACCCGCCGCTAACACCACGCCGAGAGAGGGACGCGGATCCCACTGCGAGGTTTGCTGATCCAGTTTGCCATCGGTCGCCGCCAGACACAGCTCAACCAGATCCGACTGCAGACGCAGCATGATTGGCTGAGTTTCCGGATCGCCGAAGCGGCAGTTAAACTCGATCACTTTAGGTTGACCGGCTTTATCGATCATCAAACCGGCATACAAGAAACCGGTATAGATGTTGCCTTCAGCTTTCATACCGTTAACGGTTGGCCAGATGATCTGATCCATTACGCGCTGGTGGATCTCATCGGTCACCACTGGCGCCGGAGAATACGCGCCCATGCCGCCGGTGTTTGGACCGGTATCGCCATCGCCGACACGCTTGTGATCCTGGCTGGTGGCCATCGGCAGCACATTGTTGCCGTCGACCATCACGATAAAGCTGGCTTCTTCGCCATCAAGGAACTCTTCAATCACGATGCGGTGACCGGCATCGCCGAACGCATTGCCAGCCAGCATATCCTGCACAGCGGCTTCGGCTTCCGCCAGTTCCATCGCCACGATCACGCCTTTACCGGCGGCGAGACCGTCAGCTTTAATGACGATCGGTGCGCCTTTCTCGCGCAGATAGGCCAGCGCAGGCTCCACTTCGGTGAAGTTCTGGTATTCGGCGGTTGGGATCTGCTGACGTGCCAGGAAATCTTTGGTGAACGCCTTTGAACCTTCCAGCTGGGCGGCGGCTTGCGTTGGGCCAAAGATCTTCAGACCTGCCGCACGGAACGCATCAACCACACCCATCACCAGCGGCGCTTCCGGGCCAACGATGGTCAGATCGATTTTTTCCTGCTGCGCAAAAGCCAGCAGCGCGGCAACGTCGGTGGCGCTGATTGCCACGTTTTGCAAAGCCGGCTCAAGCGCGGTGCCCGCATTGCCCGGCGCGACAAACACTGTTTCGGCCAGTGGCGATTGTGCCGCTTTCCATGCCAGCGCGTGCTCACGTCCGCCATTACCAATCACTAAAATTTTCATCTGTACTGCTCCCAACAATTAATGGCGGAAATGACGCATGTCAGTAAAGATCATCGCGATGCCGTGCTCATCTGCAGCGGCAATCACCTCATCATCACGGATTGAACCGCCCGGCTGAATCACGCAGCTGATGCCGACAGCCGCTGCCGCGTCGATACCGTCGCGGAACGGGAAGAATGCATCAGACGCCATTGCGGAGCCTTTCACTTCCAGACCTTCATCACCCGCTTTGATGCCGGCAATTTTGGCCGAGTAAACGCGGCTCATCTGGCCGGCGCCAATGCCGATGGTCATATTGTCACGTGCGTAGACGATGGCATTGGATTTAACGAACTTCGCCACTTTCCAGCAGAACAACGCATCACGCAGTTCCTGCTCAGTTGGCTGACGCTTGCTGACGACGCGCAGCTGGCTGGCATCGACCATGCCCAGATCGCGATCCTGAACCAGCACGCCGCCGTTAACACGCTTGAAATCCAGCGCCGCAACGCGACCTTGCCACTGGCCACACACCAGAACGCGCACGTTCTGCTTTGCGGCGGTCACTTTTAGTGCCGCTTCGCTGGCGGATGGCGCGATGATCACTTCAACAAACTGACGGCTGATGATCGCCTGTGCGGTGGCTTCATCCAGCTCGCGGTTGAAAGCGATGATGCCGCCAAAAGCAGAAGTCGGGTCAGTTTTGTAGGCACGCTCGTAAGCGTCAAGGATCGAACCGCCAACCGCCACGCCGCATGGGTTCGCGTGTTTGACGATTACACAAGCGGCTTCGCCGAACTCTTTCACGCACTCGAGTGCGGCATCGGTATCGGCGATGTTGTTGTAAGAGAGCGCTTTGCCCTGAACCTGCTGCGCGGTGGCAACAGAAGCTTCAGCAACATTCTCTTCTATATAGAAGGCTGCATCCTGATGGCTGTTCTCGCCGTAACGCATATCCTGCTTCTTGATGAAGTTGAGGTTAAGCGTGCGCGGGAAGCGGCCGGCCGGCTCTTTGCTGTCGCTGTGATAAGCCGGCACCAGGCTACCGAAGTAGTTGGCGATCATGCTGTCATAAGCGGCAGTGTGTTCGAAGGCTTTGATGGCCAGATCGAAACGCGTTTCTAGCGTGAGCGAATTTTCGTTGGCATCCAGCTCAGCAATGATCGCCTCGTAATCGCTGCTCTTGACCACGATCGCCACGTCTTTATGGTTCTTCGCCGCTGAGCGAACCATGGTCGGGCCACCGATATCGATGTTCTCAACCGCATCAGCTAATGAGCAATCAGGTTTGGCAACGGTTTGTGCGAAGGGATACAGGTTGACGACCACCATGTCGATTGGGTTGATGGCGTGTTCAGCCATGATCGCATCATCCTGACCACGACGACCCAAAATGCCGCCATGCACTTTCGGGTGCAGCGTTTTGACGCGTCCATCCATCATTTCCGGAAAACCGGTGTAGTCAGAAACTTCGGTGACGGGCAGGCCCGCATCTGCCAGCAGACGTGCGGTACCGCCTGTGGAGAGCAGCTCAACACCACGACTGGAGAGTGCCTGAGCAAATTCGAGGATACCGGCTTTGTCAGAGACGCTGAGTAGAGCGCGGCGTAAAGGACGACGTTGTTGCATGGTGGTTTTATCCCTTGGCTTTGTTTCGCGTAAAAAAGAGCGTTACATCAAGCTTAGTGTCTCTCTTCTATATAGAAGGAAACGCTTGCCTCATGTAACGCCCCAAAAGGGGCATCCTTGACGTCGCCGGGCATTGTAGCGAAAACGTTTGCGTGATGCTCGCCTAAATTCATTTGTGCGGAAGAGTGTGGATAACACTGTGTGTAACTGCGTATAAGGCGGGGTTTTGCTGTGGAATGCAGCGAACGGTTGTTTTTATTGAATTTAGCGGTTGCGCGCTGAGAACAACTCCCTATAATGCGCATCCATCAACACGGCACAACGGTTTACGAAATGCGGTGTTGGTGAGGAAGATTCGACAAGAACTTCCGCCGGATGAAAACACTGAAAAAAGTGTTTGACTCCGAAGGAGAGTAGCGTAGTATACGCCACCTCGCGA